>NZ_PJDK01000061.1:0-32922 GCF_002837615.1 Klebsiella sp. X1-16S-Nf21 | reverse complement strand
CGTCGGCAGTATGGTCTCGCAGACCAGCGAGATATAGCCATCGGCATCTCCTTGATATTCCGGCGGCGTGGCGTGGGCGGAGAGCAACGTCGCCGACAGTTCCACGCCATTGTCGTCGGCCAGCTGGCGGGCGACCCGCAGCATTTTGCGTTCGTTTTGCAGATCGAGACCGTAGCCTGATTTAATCTCCAGGGTGGTCACCCCTTCACGCAGCAGGCGCGCCAGACGCGTCTGCGCCAGCGCCAGTAGTTCAGCTTCGCTGCTGTCGCGCGTGGCGTGCACGGTGGAATTAATCCCACCGCCGTTAGCGCTGATGGTTTGATAGGAGACGCCGTTCAGCCGCTGCTCCCACTCCTGCGCCCGGCTGCCGCCAAAGATCAGGTGGGTATGGCAGTCGATTAAACCCGGCGTAACCAGCCGGCCTTCGAGATCGATACTGCGCCCGCCGGGGGCGTCAGCGTCGGCGACAATTGCCTCAATGCGGCCATTGCGCACCAGCAGCGCATGGCGCTCCAGCAGACCGTAGGGTTGAGAGTAATCAGGGTTCAGGGTGGCGAGACGCGCGTTTCGCCAGATAACGCGTTCAGAGGTGGCTTGAGTCATAGCGCTTAACTTGTCATGGGTTGTATAGACATTTATTTTCATAACGCCGATAAAGTCAACAATAGCGCGGGGAAATGTTATTTTTTTGTGACTAAAGACCATCCAGCAGGACTGAACGTTGCGTAAAGACGGTAAGTTTTTCCGCCCATGTCTTCCCGTTTCGTTCAAGTTAGTATAAAACAGCAGGTTTTAAAGGACTTATACCCTGGCGTCTCAGCCGGGGTATTTCACTACGCTTAATTTTGCCCGGAGCAACATGAACACATATTCCGTTTCCCGTCTGGCGCTGGCGCTGGCCTTCGGCGTGACGCTGTCCGCCTGTAGCTCGACGCCTGCCGATCAACAGCCCTCTACGCAGACTGCACCGGGCACCACCGCGCGTCCCATTCTGAACGCCGATGAAGCGAAAAACTTTACCCCGGCGGCCTATTTCCAGTCGCTGACTCCCAATGCCGCGGCCTGGACGCCATCTGCCATCAGCCTGCCGGCACAGCCTGACTTTATCGTTGGCCCGGCGGGAACCCAGGGCGTGACCCATACCACCGTCCAGGCGGCGGTCGATGCGGCGATTGCCCGTCATTCAAATCGCCGTCTGTTTATTGCCATCATGCCTGGCGAGTACCCGGGAACGGTTTACGTACCGGCGGCGCCTGGCGCCCTGACCCTGTATGGTACCGGCGATAAACCGATTGACGTGAAAATCAGCGAAGCCATTGATTCTGAAATGGATCGCAACACCTGGCGCCGTCTGGTCAATCCGGGCGGTAAATATATGCCGGGCAAACCGGCATGGTATATGTTCGATAGCTGCCAGAATAAATCCGCGGCCACCGTCGGCGTGATGTGCTCTGCGGTCTTCTGGTCGCAGAATAACGGCCTGCAGCTGCAGAACCTGACCATCGCCAACAACCTTGGCGACAGCGTCGACGCCGGTACTCACCAGGCCGTCGCCCTGCGCACCGATGGCGATCAGGTGCAGATCAACAAGGTCAATATTCTTGGCCGTCAGAACACCTTCTTTGTGACCAACAGCGGCGTGCAGAACCGTCTGCAGGATAACCGCCAGACCCGCACCCTGGTGACCAACAGCTACATTGAAGGCGATGTGGATATCGTATCCGGTCGCGGCGCGGTGGTATTTGATAACACCGATTTCCGCGTGGTGAACTCGCGTACCCAGAAAGAAGCCTATGTTTTCGCGCCGGCTACCCTGAAGAGCGTGACCTACGGCTTCCTGGCGACCAACAGCCGCTTTACCGCGTCCGGCGATAACGTCGCGCAGCTGGGCCGCGCGCTGGACGTTGACGGCAACAGCAATGGCCAGGTCGTGATCCGCGACAGCGTCATCAATGAAGGCTTTAACATCGCCCAGCCGTGGGCGGCAGCGGTCGGTTCAAACCGTGCCTTTAGCGGTAACGTTGGCGCAGTAGATGCCAAAGGCAATCTGCAGCGCAACCTCAACGACAATAGCGTCAATCGCATGTGGGAATATAACAACCGCGGCGTGGGAAGCACTGTGGTCGCCGAGCCGAAACAGTAACGCGCAACAAGCGTGAACCATAATAAAAGAGAGGGCGATGCCCTCTCTCAGACTGCTGACAACGTGCAATCTTCAGGGATTGCCCGGCGGCGCTGCGCTTGCGCGGGCCTACAGCTAACTGCATAACGGTTTGATATTGAAGCCTTTCGTAGGCCGGGTAAGGCGAATGCCGCCACCTGGCAGAAATGCGAGCACAATGACGAAACAGGTTTGTCGTCAGCCAGAGAGGGGGCGATGCCCCCTCTTCTCTTTTGCGTGTTCTCTTTTGCGTACTGCACATCACGCCGTCAGGCGGTTCGCCATTTGCGGGTCAGCGGTTTTTCCAGTTCAACGATCAGGAACATCGCGAAGCCGATGATGAAGGTGATCACCCAGTAGCGGAACGGCAGCCCGGTGGTACCGAACAGCATCTGCATAAACGGCGCATAGATAATCAGCAGCTGCAGCACCAGCAGCACGCCGCTGACAATCCAGATCCCTTTGTTAGCCAGCAGACTTTTCGTCAACGAGAAACCATCCGACACGCGGCAGTTCAGCATATAGAACCATTGGGCGGTGACCAGGGTCTGCAACAGCACGGTACGGATAAACTCCGGCGAATAGCCGCGCGGCTGCAGCCAGGCTTCGAGAATAAATGCGCTGACCGCAATCATCGACCCCACAAACGCCACGCGCCAGATGGCAAAGCCGTCCATGACGTGAATTTTCGGATCACGCGGCGGCCGCCGCATAATATTTTTCTCACCGGCTTCAAACGCCAGACCAAACGACAGCGTGGCGGAAGTGGCCATGTTCATCCACAGGATCAGCACCGGCGTCAGCGGCAGTACGTTGCCCGCCAGCAGCGCGATCACGATCAGTAACCCCTGCGCAAGGTTGGTCGGCATGACGAAGAGAATGGTTTTCTTCAGGTTGTCATACACCCGACGCCCCTCGCGGACCGCGCTGGCGATGGTGGCGAAGTTATCATCGGTCAGCACCATATCGGCGGCTTCCTTGGTCACCTCGGTCCCCTTGATCCCCATCGCCACGCCGACGTCAGCCTGCTTCAGCGCCGGAGCATCGTTCACCCCATCGCCGGTCATCCCGACAATCTCTTTCTTGCTCTGCAGGGCCTGCACCAGGCGGAACTTATCTTCCGGGCTGGTTCGGGCAAAGATATCATACTGCTGCGCGGCCACGCTCAGCTGCGCGTCGTCCATCACCTCCAGTTCGCGCCCGGTAATGGCATTCCCCGCATTGCCAATCCCCAGCATCTTGCCGATACTCATCGCCGTTTGCGGGTGGTCGCCGGTGATCATCTTCACGCGGATCCCGGCCTGCAGGCAGTCGGCAATCGCCGTGATGGCCTCCGGACGCGGCGGATCCATCATCCCGGCAACCCCTAACAAAATCACCCCCTGCTGCAGATCCTGATGGGTTAGTTCCGTCTGGCCTGCGGAAGCCGGCTTCCAGGCCGCGGCCACCATCCGTAGCCCTTCCCGGGCGTACTCTTCAATTTTGCCTTCCCAGTACGGTAGATCCAGCGGCTGCAATCCGCTGTCGCTCTGTTGATATTGACACAAGCGGAACAGGACATCCGGCGCGCCAGTGACCAGCACCACCTCCTCTTCACCCAGCCGGTAGAGGGTCGACATGTATTTATATTGCGAATCAAAAGGAATTTTACTGCGCAGCTCGCTGGTCAGCGGCGGCAGAGTAACCTTCGCCGCCAGTACCTTCAGCGCCCCCTCGGTCGGGCCACCGGTGATTTTCCACAACCCGCTCTCATCTTTAATAAGCTGACTGTCGTTACACAGATCGATGGTACGCAGATAGCGTTCGAACAGCGTGCCAGGCGCGACCGCGACCGGCGTCGGGTCATCAATGGCGTGGATCTTACCGACCGGCTCATAGCTATCCCCTTCCACCCGATAGACGCTGTCCGCGGTGATCACCGCCTTCACCGTCATTTCGTTCATGGTGAGGGTCCCGGTTTTATCCGAACAGATAACCGTCATCGCGCCGAGGGTTTCCACCGTCGGCAGCTTGCGGATAATCGCTTTCTGGCGCGCCATCGCCTGCACACCGAGCGACAGAATAATCGAGATAATCGCCGGCAAGCCTTCCGGGACTGACGCCACCGCGAGACTAATCAGCGACAGCATCAGTTCGGAGACCGGCATATCGCGGAACAGCAGGCTAAAGACGAACAGCGCCGCCATCATCACCAGAATGAGGATAAAGATGGCTTTGCCCAGCTTGTCCATTTGCACCAGCAGCGGCGTACGGTGTTTTTCAATGCCCGCCATCATCTGGTTGATGTGACCCAGCTCGGTATCGCCGCCGGTCGCCACCACGATCCCTTTGCCCGCCCCTGAGCTGACGGTGGTACCGGAAAACAACAGGTTGCTGCGATCGCCGAGCGGTAAATCGCCGCTCAGCGGCTCGGTGGTTTTTTCCACCACCGTTGACTCCCCGGTGAGGATGGCCTCTTCCACCCGCAGGTTGTGCGCCTCAATCACCCGTAAATCAGCGGGGATACGGTCGCCGGCGCGGATCACCACGATATCGCCGGGTACCAGCGAGGTGGTGGGGATGGTTTCATGGTTACCCTGGCGGATCACTACCGCTTCGCTGGACAGCATATTGCGGATACTCTGCAGCGATTTCTCCGCATTACTTTCCTGGATGAAGCCAATCAGCGCATTGACGACCGCCACCGCGAGGATCACCGCCATGTCGATCCAATGGCCCATCACCGCCTTCAGCAGCGCCGCCGCCAGCAGCACGTAGATCAGTACATCGTTAAAATGCACGATAAAACGCAGCCAGGCTGGCTTACCCGGCTTCTGCGGCAGGGCGTTTTCGCCATACTGCTGCAGGCGTGTGGCCGCTTCTGTCCCGCTAATGCCCTCCGGCGTACTTTGCACGCTGGCGAGCGTCTCCTCGACGGAACGCTGATAGAAGGGCGCCCCCGGTTTATCTGTATTCATACTCTCTCCCTCGATTTCTGAAGCGGAAGTCAGGACGACATCCCGCCGTCATCAGCGCACAACGAAAACCGGTACATGGGCGTAGCGCACGATGTTTGCCGCTTCAGAGCCCAGAAGATGGGTCTGGATCCCCGGATTGCGCGAACCGACAATCACCACGTCCGCTTTCAGCTCATCGGCCAGGTCAATCACTTGATCGCGAATATTGCCACTGCGCACATAAAGATGGCTGGTCTCTTCCGCCAGAGAATTTTTCTTTACCAGATCGCTGAGTTTTTCCTTAGCGGTAGAAATCAAATGCTCTTCCATCTTTCGCGCATCAGAGATAAATCCACGCGTTAATACCGGTGAAAATGCCGGAATAACATGCACAAGATGAATTTGCCCGGCAGAGTGCTGGGCGAGGAATTTCGCATGAGAGAGGGCTTTGTCGGCCAGGCCTGCATCAAACACGTCAACGGGAACAACGATATTTTTATACATGAGATAATCCTTTTATTACCAATACAATGCGTAGTGATGAATAGCCCCATACTTGGGGAGGAAGCAAATCTCAACAACAGAAGCGGCAAGCGGAATCGATGTTATTAAACGTAGCACAGGAAAATTAACATTAGAAAATGAGCCATTAATAGACTGAAAAATATTATAAAAGCCCGCGAAAGCCCGCAGATCTCCTGCCCTTAACCCCTTGACGCCAACAGCGACGCGGTATTCTCTTTTTTAACACTTCATGTTTTCTCCGACTATGCTGATTACAAGCAGGAGTGCCGCACCGAATGTCCGACGGTCACACATTGTGCCGGGCGAAATGACATTCGCGGTTCGGGTGGGAGTTAAGGGAGAAAATCATGTTTGGTTATAGCCTGTTACGTCTGGGATTGTTTGTCGCGCTGGCCATTGTCGCCTGTACACTGGTAGGACTATTCACCTATCTGGTTGTCGCCGCCCTCGCAGAATAAGCGTGCGCCGCCTAATAAAAACGTAAAATAAATCATGAGTCTGAGGGGAATACTGTGAACCGTTATTTTTCTCTCATCCCGGTTGTTATTTTATTAACAACCGCTTGCGATCAGAAAGCGCCGTCCGTCGAAGCCGCTCCCCGGATGGTCAAGGTGGCGCAAGTCACCGCCGTGGGTAACACCCAGCAGCGGACGTTTCCAGCCCGCATCGAGTCTGGCGACTCCACCGAACTGTCGTTTAAACGGGGTGGTCAGGTGGAGTCACTGGATATTCGCCAGGGTGCAACCCTAACTCAGGGACAAACGCTGGCGCGTCTGAATGCCCGCGAAGCCCAGCAGCGGGTCAATGAGCGACAAACGGCGGCAACCCTCGCCCAGCGTCAGTTTGATCGTTTCCAGACCCTGGCAGGACGTCAGGCGATTTCCCAGGCGGAGATGGACGTGCAGCGCGCCAATCGCGATGCCGCCAACGCGGCCTTGAAAATTGCCCGTGAAGAGCTGGCGCAAATGAGTCTCACCGCCCCCTTCGGCGGGATTGCCGCCGGCGTGCATATCCGTAATCATCAGGTGGTCGCCGCTGGCCAGCCGGTGATTACCCTGACGCGTACCGACCTGCTCGATGTGGTCTTCAGCATTCCGGAAAATCTGTTCACCTCGCTCGATATCCGCAATACCGCCTACCGCCCCGTCGTCAGGATCAATACTCTGCCGGGCCGCGAGTTTACCGCGGAATACAAAGAGCATACCGGCAGCAGCGACAACAGCACCCTCACCTGGCAGATCATTTTAACCATGCCGCGACCAGATGATTTTCCCACCGTCGGCGGGGTTAGCGGCACCGTGACGGTCAATCTCGGCAATTTGCCGGCCAGCGCCGGACGGGAAACCCTCGTAGTGCCCGTGGAAGCAGTGTTTAACCCCGATAACCGACCGAAGAATGAACCGGTCGTCTGGGTGGTAAAAGGCGAAAACGCCCATCTGTATCTTGAGGAGCGCAGAGTCACGGTCGGGGAAGTGACCTCGCAGGGAGTGATGATCACCGAAGGGCTCCGTGCGGGCGAACAGGTGGTTGCAGCGGGGGTAAGCGAACTCCACGACCGGCAGCCGGTGCGGATCTGGACGCGTGAACGAGGATTATAAATGGACATTTCCCGTCAGTTTATTAACAACCCGACCCGCGTCTGGTTAGCCATTTTGCTGTTGGGGGTGGGTGGCCTGTTCGCCCTGCTCAATATTGGCCGCCTGGAAGATCCCGCCTTCACCATCAAAACGGCGGTGATCGTCACCCACTACCCTGGCGCGTCCGCTCAGCAGGTGGAGGAGGAGGTGACCCTGCCGCTGGAAAACGCGATTCAGCAGCTTCCCTCGCTGGATAACGTCAGCTCCATCTCCTCGAATGGCTTATCGCAAATTACAGTGAATATTGCTTCGCAGTACCATTCCAGCGAACTGCCGCAAATCTGGGATGAGCTGCGTCGCCGCGTCGGTGACGCCAGCCGGCTTTTTCCCCCGGGGGTAGTCCCCTCCTTCGTCAATGATGACTTTGGCGATGTGTTTGGCTTTTTCTTCGCCATTTCGGGCGACAGTTTTACCAATCCTGAGCTGGTGCGCTATGCCGAGCAGTTGCGCCGTGAGCTGGTGCTGGTGCCGGGCGTCGGCAAAGTCGCCATTGGCGGCGCGATTCCACAGCAGATCAATGTTGATATCTCGCTGGCGAAAATGGCGGCGCGCGGTATTACGCTTAACCAGCTTGCCGCTATCCTGACCCGGCTCAACGTGGTATCCAGCGCCGGGGAGATCCGCGCCGGCAGCGAATCGATCCGCCTTCACCCCACCGGGGAGTTTCAGAATATCGATGAACTGGGGGATCTTCTGGTCAGCCCTCATGGCGCCAGCGCCACCACCCGACTGCGGGATATTGCCACGTTGTCGCGCGGGCTGACCGACTCTCCCTCCAGTATCTATCATGCCAACGGCCGCCAGGCAGTGACCATGGGGGTCTCCTTTATCCCCGGGGTCAATGTCATTGACGTGGGGCATGCCCTCGAAGCCCGACTTCAGCAAATGGCCGCCGATAAACCAGCGGGTATCGACATCGCCATTTTTTACGATCAGGCGGCAGAGGTCGCCCACTCGGTCAATGGCTTTATTACCAACTTCCTGATGGCCCTGGCAATCGTCGTCGGCGTGCTGCTGGTGTTCATGGGGGTGCGCAGCGGGATCATTATTGCTTTGTCGCTGGCGCTCAACGTTCTCGGCACCCTGCTTATCATGTATATCTGGGGGATCGAGTTACAACGGATCTCGCTCGGGGCGCTGATCATCGCCCTGAGTATGCTGGTGGACAATGCCATTGTCATTGTCGAAGGGGTGCTGATCGCCCGCCAGCAAGGCTCTCCGCTGCTGGGCGCAATTAACTATGTGATCCGCCGCTCCGCCCTGCCGCTGCTCGGCGCCACGGTCATCGCCATCCTCGCCTTCGCGCCAATTGGCCTCTCACAAGACTCCACCGGGGAGTATTGCAAATCCCTGTTCCAGGTGCTGCTGATCTCCCTGATGCTCAGCTGGTTTTCCGCCCTGACCATCACGCCGGTACTCATCAAGTGGTGGTTGTTTAAAAACGCCCCGTCGGCCGAGGCGCCGAAGGAAAAAGCCGATCCCTACCGCGGCCGCTTCTATCGCGGCTATCAGCAGACGCTGCGAATACTGCTGCAGCAAAAGACCCTGACGCTGGTGCTGATGGGCGCGCTGTTAGCCGGGGCGATCTGGGGCTTCACCTTCGTCCGGCAGAATTTCTTTCCGTCATCGAATACGCCCATTTTCTTTGTCGACCTGTGGCTGCCCTACGGTACCGATATTAACGCCACCGAGCAGATGACCCGCGATATTGAGCGGTCGATCGCCAGCCAGCCGGGGGTGGCTACCACCGTCTCCACCATTGGCCAGGGCAGTATGCGATTTATTCTCACCTACAGCGGGCAGCGCCAGTACAGCAACTACGCGCAGATTATGGTGCGGATGGACGACCAGCGCAGTATCGCCCCCGTCACCCGCCACGTCGAGGCCTGGATTGCCAGAAACTACCCGCAGGTGAACGCCAGCACCAAACGCATTATGTTCGGCCCGTCCGGCGATAGCGCGATTGAAGTGCGCATTAAGGGCCCTGATCCGGATACCCTGCGCGCGCTGGCCAGTCAGGTGGGCGACATTCTCGCCGCGGATCCGGCGACCGACAGCGTACGTAACGACTGGCAGAACCGCAGCAAGGTGATCCGCCCACAATACTCTCTGGCGTTGGGACGTGAGCTGGGGGTGGATAAACAGGATATTGATAGCGCGCTGGAGATGAATTTCTCCGGCAGTCGCGCCGGGTTATATCGCGAGGGCGCCGACCTGCTGCCGGTTATCGTCCGTCCGCCGGAAGCGGAGCGACAGGATGCCAATCACCTGAATAACGTGCTGGTCTGGAGCCAGAGCCGGCAGCAGTATATTCCGTTGAGTAACGTCATCCATGGCTTCTCGCTGGAGTGGGAAGATCCATTGATTCTCCGTCGCGATCGCACCCGCGTGCTTACCGTTCAGACCGACCCCAGCCCGCAAAGCGGCCAAACGTCGGGCGATATCCTTGCCAGAGTGAAACCGCGCATTGACGCGCTGACGCTGCCGCATGGCTACCGCATCGAATGGGGCGGCGATGCGGAAAACTCCAGTGAAGCGCAGCAAGGGCTGTTCACGACCCTACCGCTTGGCTATCTGGTGATGTTTATCATTACGGTGCTGATGTTCAGTTCGCTGAAAAACGCTGTTGCCATCTGGCTGACCGTCCCGCTGGCGCTGATCGGCGTCACGCCCGGTTTTTTGCTGACCGGCATCCCTTTCGGCTTTATGGCCTTAATCGGCCTGCTTAGCCTCAGCGGTATGCTGATCCGCAACGGCATTGTGCTGGTGGAAGAGATAGAGCAACAAAAACAGGAGAAAGATCAAAGACAAGCAATCATTGATGCGGCAACCTCTCGTCTGCGGCCGATCCTGCTGACCGCCTTTACCACTGTGCTTGGCCTTGCCCCGCTGCTGCGCGATGTCTTTTTCCAGAGTATGGCGGTGGTGATCATGTTCGGCCTCGCCTTTGCCACCGTACTGACGCTACTGGTTCTGCCGGTAATTTACGCTTGCTTCCACCATAAGGATATGACGCCTCAACGATGAACAGTACCGGTCTCAGCATTATCAAGACATTAGGCTGTATGACAGCGGTGACCTTTTTCACTATCTATAACACCTGGGATCACTATGATTATGACTATCACTGGATCCTCGGGCTGCTGACCTTTATCTCGACCATCGCGACGCCGTTGTTTTTTGTGGTGGCTGGTTATCTTGATGCACAGACGCGTCACGATGCCAACTGGCAAATCGGCAAAATTAAAAGCGTGGTCATCGTCTTTCTGTTCTGGGTAACGGTCTATTATGTCTGGGAGCCTTATCAGCGCGGCTACCTGATCCAGCCCTGGTTTATTTTCGCCCTGATCGTGATCTATACCTTCCATCCCTTTATCGCCTGGCTCAGCCAGCGGCGGGGCCTGTTTTTCACCGTGGTTCTGACGCTGCTGTGCTGCGCTTATGGTTACGACCTGCTCTCGGTGCTCTACCCGGACAAACATCTCTTCAGCCTGCCGCCGCAGTATCGTCTGTGGACATGGCTACTTTTTTATTTAACCGGGCAGTTGTTTAACGATCCGCGAGTCACGGAGTGGATACGCGACCCGCGGGTGATTAAAGCCTCCATTATCGCCCTGCCCTTTGTCTATTTATTTACCTGGTTTTATGAACGCCATTTTTTCTTCGCGCTGTTTAAAGCCGATCGCAATGCGTTCATTCTGACGGGATCGCAAATTTATATTCTGATCGTCCTGCTGGTGATCGCCGCTAACGCCGTGCAGTTTAAAAAGAACCGCGAACTGAAGGAGGCGGTGCTGGCGACGGTTAGCAAAGCGATGACCGGGGTCTATATTCTGCACTACTCCGTTTTCCACCTGCTGGTGATGCTGATCCCTATTCACTCGTTAGCCACCAAGCTGGGCGTGATTGCGCTAACGTTTATCCTGTCGGTGCTCATTTCTCTCGCTGTGCTCTCCAGCACGCTGCTCAAGAAGGTGATAACCCTGTGACAAACGACGCGGCAACTTAGCGGAAACTCCACTGGATGCTAATCACAAACACGCTGGGAATAATGATGCCGCTCTCAAGGGCGAAATAGTCGGTAAAGTTGTACTGAATGGCATGGTAGATATAGGGGGAAAAGCCGATCCCGGTGGCGTCCTTAAAATCTTTGTAGGAGCCATGATCGCCGCAATGCTCAAAGGCGTCGAAGAAGAATTCGCCGGTGTAGCCGTAGACCCCTTTAAAGGTCCATCCACTGCCGTTGTGGTACCAGTCTCTTCTCACCCCCAGCGCCAGGCAACGATCGTCGAAACTATTGTTCATCGTGCCAATCAGCAGACTATATTTCGAATCTTCCGAGAATTTCCGCTCTACCGAGAAAAAGTGGTTTTCAAAATTCTCAGTATATTGTCCGTGGTTATTGGTCAGATGGTAAACATAGGAACCAGTATTTACCGAATAGAGATTAATTTCTTTCGCCTGCGCGAAAGCGGCTAACCCGGCCAGGAGCATCACGCTTTTACCACGCATCATCCCTCCTCAGTCCTCTATGCCTGTTCATGAACAGAATGCTTTTGCCGTATTTACCGGTCGTTATGCTGGTGCGACACCCGACAGGAAAATGGGGGAAGATAACCGTGCCGAAATGAAAATGGAGTTCCAGAAAAGCGTAGCACACGCCTAATCCGCCAACAAACCGACCATGGCGATAGCGGAGTGGTTGATATTTCTCTCTTTACTATATTGTGCAAAAAACAGACAAAACCTCACCTGTTTTCCGCTATGCTCAGGGTCCGACGCGGAAGTTAGCCACCTGTCGACGACAGAGTTGCTGTGTACCCCTTCCTGCGTCGGCGCTCTTTCTGCTCAAGTGACGTAAACCGACAGAGCCCGTATTCCGATCGTGTCTGCGTCATTATCCCCTGTCTGATTGCCCTGTATCCGCATCCTGCACAGAACCGCTTTTTTGTACAAGTTAATAAAATTAAAAATACCTTTAAAATCAACAAATAAAATTAAAACGAAAAAATAAACCGTCTCGCTGTACATATCGTTATGAAAAAAGTTGTACATCCTGAGATCACCGACTATAGTTTTTGAGTGTTAACTGCTTGTTGCGCAACAAAGCGGGAACGCTAAACGGTTGCGTGGCGAGTCTGGCGGTGGTTCCTGGTTTTGCATTTCCTGTTAGTGACTTTTCGCGTACCACCGGTACGCTGCGACTTTTATGGTCAGTTTGCTTTATACGTGGGAGAGTTCGAGCTATGCATATTAAAAATACCATTCCAGCAGAATTTGTCTTCAATTCAGCCCTGATGAAGAATATTGAAAACACGCTCATGAAGCAGCACAGCACGATCAATAATGAGCGGATGATTACGGAAATCCAGCACCGCCTGCAAACGGAAAGTAATGAAATACTTTCCGACCTCTATCTGCAGGCGTTGGATATGCTGTACAGCAAAAAACATCATCATTAAGTGATCCCACCGCGCCGACAGCAGGGACAGCCCTGCTGTGCCGGCACGCCTGGGTTTTCATCTGCTAACTGGGGCTCAAAAAATGTCACACCATAATACTTGCTATCGTTCTGAGCATTACGATCTGTGGTTTGATAATCGTTTTCTTCTCTACGGGATGTCGCTGATCCTGAATACCTTGCCGGCATCTTATTTTCGTAAAAAACATGTTTTTTTTACCAGCGACAATTATTTCGCGGTGCTTGAGCATAACTATAATCGGCGGGATACGTTATTTATTCTGTTAACTGAGGGAAACGATCTTAATTTTCTCAGTGAACTGCCTATGTTGCGCTTACCGGCAAATTCGACGCCGGAAGAATTAAAAATCTTCCTGCATCAGCCCACCCGCTATTACAAAACACACCCGGCGCCGGGCGCCTCGGTGCAGTTTACCGAACGGGAAAAGAAAGTTATTCAGCTTATCAGCAATGGCGAAGCGGTTGCCAGCATTGGTCGTTCGCTAAATCTGCACATCAAAACCATTTATCAGATCCGGCTGAATCTGATTAAAAAGCTCGGCTGTAGCGGTAGGACCGATTTTTTTAATATCAGTCGTAGTGAAACCTTTAAATCCTGGAGTCAGATTCACCTGTAGTCAGGTGCAATAGCCCCGGCCTGTCCCCCAGACGGGGCTATTGCGTACCGTGAAAATGAATGCTGAAGCCCTGCTCCTGCCAGTGGCTGAGCAGTTCCTCCTGCAGTGGCGTGGCGGCGCGTCCGGTCCAGACAAAGATATGCTGCCCGGGGAAGAGCTCGGGCCGCGGCGACTCCAGCGGTTCAGCGAGAACATTGACATGCCAACCGCGCTGCGAAAGACGCCATGCCTCCAGCCACAGACGCGTCCGGTCTTCATTGCTCCAGCCCACCAGCAGCGTCTCTTTACCATTTTTTTTACGCGCTTCGGCGAGAAACAGCGCCACGCAGTCAATGAGCAAGCCGTCCAGCAGGCTGCTAATCACCAACGAGGTATTCTGATCGAGCTTGAGACGCTGTCGTACCGGCACTAACAGGCTATCGATGAGGGTATCAACGGGGTGTTGATGGCTCAGCGCCATTAATTTGGCGCGGATTCTGGCGGGCTGCATATAACGCAGAATGGACATCATCTCTTCCTGAAGATGCGCGGATTCGTCGCGCGCCGCCGGCAGATTATCCTCCAGCAGCGCTTTGACTTTCCCTACGGATACACCGCGCTCTATCCAGCGCTTGATCTCTTCTATGCGCAGGATATCTTCTTCATCAAACTGTCGATGCCCGCCTTCGCTGCGCTGCGGTTTCAGTAGACCGTAACGCCGCTGCCAGGCGCGCAATGTAACCGGATTGATTCCGCAACGTTCGGCGACTTCACCGATACTGTAAAACGCCATAGCAGCCTCACATCAACCTGATACTTTTTACCTAAACTAACGAATTCAGGCATCCTGTACAACTCTATTTTCTTGTACAGATAAAGATATCAGGTTGTGGCTCACAGCGCGCGGGGAAAAAGATGAAAAAATAGTAAGCTGATTTCGCGGTGGATCATTTCTTCTCCGGCCAGGCAACGGCGGGCAGGCCCCCCAGGCGGGCACCCGCGAATAAATTGCCCTGAAACTGCGAAATCCCGGCTGATTCAAGCCACATCCACTCTTCAGCACGCTCAACGCCGACGGCTGAGACCGCAATCTCCAGAGAAGTACAGCATTTGATAATCGCCTGTACAATCGACTGGCGCGGCCCGTCCTGGTGGATATTGCGGATCAGCTCATGGTCGATTTTAATTCTGTCGGGTTGGTATTGCGCCAGCAGCGACAGCCCGGCAAACCCGGCGCCGAAGTGATCGATGGCAAGATTAATCCCCGCGCCCTTCAGTTTGCGCACCGCATCGGTAAAATCGGCCATCCGCGAAATCACTTCCCGCTCAGTGAACTCGACAATAATCTGCTCCGGGATCAGGTCATTGCGACTAATTTCGTCGAGCAGGAAAGCCACCGCATTCGGCGCTTTGACCAGGGTCATCGGCAGCAAATTAATGCTTAACGCCTTATTACGTAAACCTAATTTACCCGCCAGAGACAGCGCGACGCGCTTACTGTGCAGGTCGGCGAGATAAATATCATCCCCTGCCAGCCCGGCAAAATAGGCGCCAGGAGACTGGCCGTCCGGTGTACGCAGCAGCGCTTCCCACGAGATAATTTCGCAGGCGAAAGGATCGACGATCGGCTGAAAGGCAAAAGACCAGCTTTCCGTATTATCGATAATGGGGGTGTCCGGATAAAAAGTGTCCTTATCGGGAATAAAAACCCAACTGTCCGCCGAAGGGATCTCAAAATAGTTCGCTTTTTCCGTGGATTCGACAAAAGTACGGAAAAATTGCAGCGCCCGGTCGTCATAGGTGAGCTGATATTTTGTCGTGCCCCGGTCCATTACTGTCTGTAGTACTTCCTCACGATCATGTTCCCGTAAATCAAACAGTTCCATACCGACCTTACCAAATCGACGGGACGGTGCATAATCGCAAAACAACTCCACCAGATTATAATGACGAGGATCGAGGACAATTGTTTGATAAATATCCCTTACCTTTTCTTCCGGTCCTTCAATAAGTTGAAAAAAATGCGTCCCGTTAAACAGTAATATACCGGTGACATCCGCCTGCCCATTTCTCTCGTTTGCCCTGGCAACCATGGCCTCGATCGATTTGAATGAGACATTGTCGCAAATATGGCTGCGATAAATGATGGTGGTAAGCATAGTGATTCCAGATGGGAGGGATAAGCATTCACAGTAGCAGTTATCAGGCTAATCGTCTTGCAAAACTACGTTTTATCTTAACAAAAAAGATACACTAAAAATCCACTCTTTGTGCAAGGTTTTTTCTTTTTTTTCTTTTCTTGTACAACATGCAACGCTACCCCCTACCTTTACAAGCCAGGATCTCCGCAAACAAAAACAAATATTACATTATAAATCATCATGATAGCAACGATCGCTGCAATATTACGCAACTTTCTATGTACAACTTATTAATTATTGTATAAGTTTATTTGCAGTTAACAGATGAATGAAATGAAAGGAGCACATATGCAGCAGAATGGTTACATTCCAGATACAGCGAACGCAATTGCCCAGTATTTCAACAAAGCATCGTTACCTTCCCAGCAGGAAACGCTGGGTCAGATCGTGATGGATATTCTCAACGAAGGGCGCCATCTCAACCGCAAGGCCCTGTGCACCAAACTGTTGAGCCGCCTTGACAGCGCCCGTGCGCCTGAGGAAGAGAGCCACTATCAAACCTTAATTGGTTTGTTGTTTGCCGGTCAGGAATAACGTCATCGATCGTCGCCTGTTGCAACCGCAGTAGCAGATGAGGGGCGATCGCTTCCATAAACCTGCTGCTGACCTGAATGCCCGTTATCAGATTCAGGAAGAGTGTGGCATGCAGAGAGACGGTTATGAATAGCAGTGATACTGAGGAAATAACCGATGAGATCATCGGCGAGGCGGTGCTCGCGCTTCTGAAAACGAATCGCCCGATTACCACCCCGACCCTGCTGGTTCGGCTTCGGTTGATGCAGGCCACAGAGTCAGATCGCCAGCGAAGGAAAATCATCGCTGCCGTTATTGAAGAAATTTGCGCGAAGCTCGCCCTCCAGCGGAAGCACGCGCCTTTGCAGGTTAAGAAAATCAATGGCCGTTGGGAAAGCAGTGGAACGCTGGCGCAGAGCAGCATGGCGCCGGAAGCTAAAAAAATCCACTGATTGTCCCAACCATGGTGAATAAAACAGAGTGAGAATGTGATGAGACAGACTATGCATCAGCAACCCGATATTTACGCAGGACTGCAGGACACCGCGCTCTCAGATTATTTCCGTACCGCCGGTGATAAACTGGTTGATGAGTCCGCCGTCATGTCGCTCGCCATCAACAGTATTCTTCAGTCCGAGGGGCACCTGAACAATAAGGCCATTATATTATGGCTAATTCAGGCGCTGGAAAGCACCGATGACGTGGTCACTGCTGACGTGATCCGTAAAACGCTGGAGATTGTCGTCGGCTACACCATGGACGATATCTAAAGCCGTCACGCTTCAGGCCCGCCAGGGCAACAGCTTCTCTACAGAGCCTGTCCGCTCTGATCAAAAAACCTCGCTGACGCGAGGTTTTTCTTTTACCGCCTGACCCTTCAGTGGGCGTTGACCACCACCCACATCGGCCCCTGCCCAACCGCATAGCGGCCTTTCTCATGCAGCAGCCCCTGCTCACCCTCAATTTCATACACTGCGATATGGTGCGATTTCTGCCCTGCGGCAATCAGATACTTACCGCTGTGATCGAGGTTAAAGCCGCGTGGCTGAGTTTCCGTCGGCTGATAGCCTTCCACTGCCAGCACGCTGCCATCTTCCGAGACGCTGAACACCGTAATGATGCTGGCGGTACGATCGCAGGCGTACAGATGACGACCGTCAGGGGTGATGTGAATATCCGCCGCCCAGCGCACGCCGGTGAAATCCTGCGGCATCATATCCAGGGTTTGTACACATTCGATGTTGCCATTCGGGTCTTTCAGCTCCCAGACGTCAACGGAGCTGTTGAGTTCATTGACGCAATAACCATACTGCTGGTTCGGATGGAACACCATGTGGCGCGGACCGGCGCCCTCGACGGTGGTCACTTCCGCCGGCTCCTGAGCGGAGAGAAAACCATCCTCGCTAATGGTAAACAGGCAAATACGATCCTGCTTCAGCGCCGGCACCCACAGGGTGCGGTTGTCCGGGGAGATATTGGCCGAGTGGCAACCTTCCAGCCCTTCCACCACGGTGACGGTTTCGCCCGGCAGGCCGTCCTGCAGCGGGGTCACGCTAACGCAGCCCTGATTGTAGGAAGCGCTGAAGACAAAGCGGCCATGATGATCGGTAGAAATGTGGGTCGGGCTGCCTGGCAGCGCCGCTTCCCCCGCGAAGGTCAACGCCCCGTTATCCGGCGTGATGCGATACGCTAACACGCGAAACTCCGGACGAACGCCAACGTACAGATACTCCTTGTTGGGACTGACCACCATCGGCTGTACCTGTCCCGGGGCATCAACCACCTGCACCAGCGTCAGTTTGCCGTCCGCTTCAAGACTCCAGACGTGGATTTGTTGGCTTTCCGGGCTGGCGGTATAAACGGTTTGTTTCATGACTACTCCTTCCCTCACTGCACGTGGAATTTTCATTTTCAGGATAACAGCACCCTGAAAATTATAAGACATCCGCCCATGATACTCGCAAAGTCCGCTGAATTTCCGACGGACGGCGGCACAAAGGGCATACAGGTATTCACGGCAGATGTGGAAAAATTGGTCCTGACGCCACGGCGGTGTACCATCATGGCCAGGTCACTTTTCAACATCAACCGGAAATAACACATGACAACACGCGTGATTGCCCTGGATTTAGACGGCACCCTGCTCACCAGCAAAAAAACCATCCTGCCTGCTTCGCTGGAGGCACTGGCCCGCGCCAGAGAGGCGGGCTACCAGGTTATCGTCGTTACCGGACGTCATCACGTCGCTATCCATCCTTTTTATCAGGCACTGGCTCTCGATACACCTGCAATTTGTTGTAATGGCACTTATTTGTATGATTATCACGCAAAAGAGGTTTTGACAGCCGATCCTATGCCGGTAGCGCAAGCGGTAAGCCTGACGGCCATGCTCGCCGAACAGCAGATCCATGGCCTGGCGTATGTGGATGATGCGATGCTTTATGAACAGCCCACCGGGCATGTGATCCGCACCCGCAACTGGGCGCAGGCGCTGCCGGAGGATCAGCGCCCGGTCTTCCGCCAGGTCGATTCGCTGGCGCAGGCGGTCCGCGAGGTCAACGCGGTATGGAAATTTGCCCTCACCGATGAAGACATTCCCCGCCTGCAGCGCTTTGCCCGCGAGGTCGGCGAGACGCTGGGCCTGGAGTGCGAATGGTCGTGGCACGATCAGGTGGATATCGCGCGCGCCGGCAACAGCAAAGGCAAACGCCTGGCGCAATGGGTGGCCAGCCAGGGGCTGTCGATGCAGGATGTGGTGGCCTTCGGCGATAACTACAACGATCTTAGCATGCTGGAAGCGGCGGGCACTGGGGTGGCGATGGGCAATGCGGTGGACGAGGTGAAAGCTCGCGCCAGGGTGGTCATCGGCGACAATGAGTCCACCAGCATCGCCGAGTTTATCTACCGCCAGCTGCTGTAATCAGGCGGCGATCGACACGCTTTTGATCTGAGCAAACACCTGCTGACCTGGCGCTATCGCCAGGTCGTCCCGCGCCCATGGGCTAATCCTGGCCCATAGCAGACGGCCACTCACTCTGAGCTGCACTTCAATCTGTCCGTTGACCTCCAGACACTGAGCCACCTCGGCGCGCAAGATATTGCGGATGCTGGTCCCGGACGGCTGGGCCAGTGTCAGCGAAACGTCCGACGCCTGAATGCGGATCCGTGCGGTGTCGCCTGCGGGACGTTCGAGCCGGTTGACCCACAGCAGCTGGTCACCCAGCGTCAGAGCCGTCATCGCGTACTTCGGATGCTGCGCGGCGACGGTGGCGCTGAGGATCGTACTCTGCTGTTCCGCCGGCAGCCAGGGGTGCATCACGCTGCTGCTCCAGACCTCCTCCAGCGGACCAAAAGCCTTCACCTTACCGGCCTCCAGCACCAGCACGCGATCGGCCAGATGCTGGATCTCATCCAGCGAGTGGCTGACGTAGAGCATCGGAATATGGATCTCCTGCGCCAGCCGCTGCAGGTAGGGCAACAGTTCGCGTTTGCGCGGAATATCCAGCGAGGCCAGCGGCTCATCCAGCAGCAGTAGCTCCGGTGCGGTCAGCAGGGCGCGGCCGATGGCCACTCGCTGCTTTTCGCCGCCGGATAACCGGCCCGGCAGGCGATCCAGCAAGGGCGCGATCCCCAGCAATTCCACCAGCTTATCGAACTGGCTGACCATGCATTTCGCCATCCCGTAGCGCAGATTACCGCGCACTTTATAGTGGGGAAACAGGCGCGCGTCCTGAAACACATAGCCGATACGGCGCTGTTCCGGCGCCAGACAGATACGCTGGGCGGTGTCGTTCAGCACCCGGCCGTTGAGCACGATGCGCCCCGTCTGCGGCCGGGTCAGGCCGCTAATGGCGTTAATCAACGAGGTTTTGCCAGCGCCGGAGACGCCAAAGATGGCGGTGATCCCGCTGGCGGGCAGGGTTTCACGGATCTGCAGGCAGTGACTGCCGAGGGTCTGGGTAAAGTCCAGCTCCAGCATCATTATCCTCCCATGCGCTGGCGGCTCACGCGGGCCAGCCATTCCGAAATCAGCAGCGAAACCAGCGCCAGTCCGATGGCGATGAGGCAGAGGCGAGCCGCCGCCCCCTCCCCGCCCGGGGTCTGGATCAAGGTGTACATCGCCGAAGGCAGGGTGCGCGTTTCGCCGGGAATATTGGAGACGAACGTGATGGTCGCGCCAAACTCCCCTAACGAGCGGGCGAAGGCCAGCACCGTGCCGACAATAATCCCCGGCAGAGTCAGCGGTAGCGTAATCGTCATAAACACTCGCCAGCGGCTGGCCCCGAGGGTTCTCGCCGCTTGCTCCAGTTTGACATCCACCCCTTCCAGCGCCAGGCGAATGGCGCGCACCATCAGCGGGAAAGACATCACCGCCGCCGCCAGCACCGCCCCGCGCCAACTGAAGGCAAAGCTGATGCCGAACCAGTCATACAGCCAACTGCCAATAAACCCGCGCCGCCCCATGGCCACCAGCAGCAGATACCCCACCACCACCGGCGGCAGCACCAGCGGTAAATGGAGAATACTGTCGAGCAGCGCCTTGCCGGGAAAGGTGCGCCGAACCAGCAGCCAGGAAAAAAAGATGCCAAAGGGCAGGCTCAAGGCCACCGCCAGGGAGGAGACTTTCAGGCTCAGCAGCACCGCCTGCCATTCGGGTTCGCTCAGAAACATCAGCGGGTGGTAAATCCGTAACGTTTAAAAATCGCGGACGCTTCCGGCCCTTTCAGGTAGTCATAGAAAGCGCTCACGGCCGCATTGCGATGACCATCGACAATCGCCAGCGGGTACTCGACTTTCTGATGCGAGGCCTCCGGGAAGGTGCCGACCACTTTAACCCCTTTGCTGGCCACGGCATCGGAGCCATAGACAATCCCCAGCGGCGCTTCGTTGCGCTCCACCAGGGCCAGCGCGCCGCGCACGTCTTCCGCCGGGGCAAGTTTCGGCGACAACGTCTCCCAGGCGCCGAGTTTCTGCAGCGCCTCTTTGGCGTAGATGCCTGCCGGAACGTGCTGCGGATCGCCCACCGCCAGACGGCCTCCTTTCAGCAGGCTGGTCCAGTCGGTTTTCTCATCAATGGTAATCGCCCCCTGCGCGCTGGCTTTCGGCGCGACCACCACCAGGCTGTTGCCAAGCAGGGTGGCTCGGGTTGCCGGGTCGATGGCCTTTTTGTCTGCGGCGTAATCCATCCATTTCTGATCGGCGGAGATAAACAGATCGGCTGGTGCGCCCGCTTCAATTTGCCGCGCCAGCGTCGACGACGAGGCAAACGACGACACGACATCGACGTTTTTCTCTTTCTTATACGCCTGGGCAATATCCTGCATCGCGTTGGTTAACGATGCGGCGGCGAAAACGGTCACTTTCCCCTCTGCCGCCAGCGCCTGACCCGCGACGCACAGCGTGAGTGATACCCCGATAACCCCGCGTAACCAAGAACCTGCCATCTGAATCTCCTGTCAATGCGTTATGTATTCGACAATATAACGATATGCAGAGCATTTTTATAGTGACACAGGACAATAAAACGAAGGGAAATGATACAGGAGGGAAATAGCACAGCGCCCGGTTAAACCGGGCGCCGGGAAATCAATGATTTTGCTGGCTGCGATCTTTGTGGCCTACGCCGGAGAAGAGGTTGAACACTTCGCCAAGACCGTAAATCAGTCCCAGGATGACCGCCATCACCACCGGTACCATGATGACCGCAAAAACCAGACTTTTCAAAAGCTCTAACATGGTTCACTCCAGATAGTATGATTTGCTGATTGTAACGGTTTCAGCCGAAAAAACACGCCCCATTTGTGCGGTGGGTAATGACAAAACCGCGCACAGAGGTTTTGCAAGCGGGTGACTATCGGTCACAATACCCTTTTTTGTCAGGAAACGATTATGCAGGCCGAAATTCTTCTTACCCTTAAGCTACAGCAGCGCCTGTTTGCCGATCCCCGGCGGATCGCCCTGCTCAAACAAATTGACCAGACCGGTTCGATAAGCCAGGGGGCCAAGCACGCGGGTATCAGCTACAAAAGCGCGTGGGATGCCATCAACGAGATGAACCAGCTCAGCGAACAACCGCTGGTGGATCGCGCCACCGGCGGTAAAGGCGGCGGCGGCGCAGTGCTGACCCGCTATGGGCAGCGGCTGATCCAGCTGTACGATCTGCTGGCGCAGATCCAGCAGAAAGCGTTTGATGTGCTCAGCGATGACGATGCCCTGCCGCTGGATAGCCTGCTGGCGGCCATCTCACGCTTTTCCCTGCAGACCAGCGCCCGCAACCAGTGGTTCGGCACCATTACCGGCCGCGATCGCCAGCAGGTGCAGCAGCACGTCGAGGTACTGCTGGCCGACGGGCAGACGCGCCTGACCGTCGCCATCACCGCACAAAGCGCTGAGAAACTGGGGCTCGATGAGGGCCAGGAGGTGCTGGTCCTGCTGAAGGCGCCCTGGGTCGGCATCACCCTCGACCCCGCCGTGGCCCGCCAGGCCGATAACCAGTTGTCGGGTCGTATCAGCCATATCGAATGCGGGTCCGGGCAGTGCGAAGTACTGATGACGTTGGCCGACGGTCAGACCCTGTGCGCCACTCTGCCACAGGCGCAGACGTCTGGCCTGGCGGAAGGGACGGAGGCGATCGCTTACTTCAATGCCGATCGCATCATTCTCGCGACGTTATGCTGACCCCATTGACATTACGCGCCCGAAGTCGTATCCCTGATGCACATCGCTGCAAAAAATGGGATACATCATGTCATCATTGCAAATTTCGCAAGGCACGTTTCGCCTGAGCGATACAAAAACCTTAAAAATAGACCAGCTGAACCTGAGAGCGGGTCAAAGCTGGGCGTTTGTCGGTAGCAACGGCAGCGGCAAATCCGCCCTCGCGCGGGCTCTGGCTGGCGACCTGACCCTGCTCAGCGGCCAGCACGAAAGCCACTTCTCCCGCGTAACCCGCCTCTCCTTCGAGCAGTTGCAGAAGCTGGTCAGCGACGAGTGGCAGCGCAATAACACCGACCTGCTCAGCCCCGGCGAAGAAGACACCGGCCGCACCACCGCAGAGATTATCCAGGATGAGGTAAAAGATCCTGCCCGCTGCGCGCGCCTGGCCGAACAGTTTGGCATCAGCGCCCTGCTGGACCGCCGGTTTAAGTACCTGTCGACCGGGGAAACGCGTAAGACCCTGCTGTGTCAGGCCCTGATGACCGATCCGCAACTGCTGATCCTCGACGAACCTTTCGACGGCCTCGACGTCAACTCCCGCCAGCAGCTGGCTGCCCTGCTGGCCGACCTGCACCGCGCCGGCATCACCCTGGTGCTGGTCCTCAACCGCTTCGATGAGATCCCGGAGTTTGTACAATTCGCCGGCGTGCTGGCTGACTGCACCCTCAGCGAGACCGGCGAGAAGTCTTCCCTGCTGCAGCAGGCGCTGGTCGCCCAGCTGGCGCACAGTGAAAAACTGGACGGCATCACCCTGCCGGAGCCGGATGTTCCACCAGCCCGTCATGCGCTGGCAGACTCGGCGCCGCGTATCGTGCTCAATGACGGTGTGGTCTCCTACAACGATCGCCCGGTCATCAATCACCTCTCATGGACCGTGAACCCGGGCGAACACTGGCAGATCGTCGGCCCCAACGGCGCCGGTAAATCCACGCTGCTGAGCCTTATCACCGGCGATCATCCACAGGGTTACAGCAACGATCTGACGCTGTTTGGCCGCCGTCGCGGCAGCGGTGAGACCATCTGGGATATTAAAAAGCATATCGGCTACGTCAGCAGCAGCCTGCATCTGGACTACCGGGTCAGCACCAACGTCCGCAACGTCATCCTGTCGGGCTATTTTGACTCTATCGGCATTTATCAGGCGGTCTCGGACAAGCAACACAAGCTGGTGCAACAGTGGCTGGATATTCTCGGCATTGATAAACGCACTGCCGACGCGCCGTTTCATAGCCTGTCGTGGGGCCAGCAGCGGCTGGCGCTTATCGTTCGCGCGCTGGTGAAGCATCCGACCCTGCTGATCCTCGATGAACCGCTGCAGGGGCTGGATCCCCTCAATCGCCAGCTGGTGCGTCGCTTTGTCGACGTGTTGATTGGCGAAGGGGCCACACAGCTGCTGTTTGTCTCGCACCATGCGGAAGATGCCCCGGACTGTATTACCCATCGCCTGGCGTTCGTTCCCAGTGGAGACGGTTACACTTATCAGCTCGGTCCTGTGGCCTGATGCCCCCTGCCGGGGGTCGAAAGATCCCTGGTATTTTTCAGAAAAATAGCGGCAAAACCACCTAACCATCTGTATTAAAGATAAAAAATTTTAATTTATGTCGTTTCACCATCAAGTGTAAACGATTCCACTAACTTGCCCTGTGTCACACTTTTCACTTCTTTGATATGCTATCTTCCTCATACACGATAAGCCGAATGGAGCGAATCATGAAAGTTCTGGTTACAGGTGGTAGCGGTTACATTGGAAGTCATACCTGCGTTCAACTGCTGCAGCAGGGACATGAGGTGGTGATCCTCGACAATCTCTGCAACAGCAAGCGCAGCGTACTGCCGGTGATTGAGCGTCTCGGCGGCAAAGAAGCCACCTTTATTGAAGGCGATATTCGTAACGAAGCGCTGATGACGGAGATCCTCCACGATCACGCCATTGAGGCGGTGATCCACTTCGCCGGGCTGAAAGCCGTCGGGGAGTCCGTCGCCAAGCCGCTGGAATATTACGATAATAACGTCACCGGCACACTGAAATTAGTTTCTGCCATGCGCGCCGCGGGCGTGAAGAACTTCATCTTTAGCTCCTCAGCTACCGTCTACGGCGACCAGCCGAAAATCCCATATGTCGAAAGCTTCCCGACCGGCACCCCGCAAAGCCCTTACGGCAAAAGCAAGCTGATGGTGGAGCAGATCCTGACCGACCTGCAGAAAGCCCAGCCAGAGTGGAGCATTGCCCTGCTGCGTTACTTCAACCCGGTTGGCGCCCATCCGTCGGGCGACATGGGGGAAGACCCGCAGGGGATCCCTAACAACCTGATGCCGTACATTGCCCAGGTCGCCGTTGGCCGTCGCGACTCGCTGGCCGTCTTTGGTAACGACTACCCGACTGAAGATGGCACCGGCGTACGCGATTATATCCACGTGATGGACCTCGCCGATGGCCACGTCGCGGCCATGGAAAAACTGGCTGACAAAGCCGGGGTCCATATCTACAACCTTGGCGCCGGCGTCGGCAGCAGCGTGCTCGACGTGGTCAATGCTTTCAGCAAGGCCTGCGGCAAACCGATTAACTACCATTTCGCGCCGCGCCGCGATGGCGACCTCCCGGCCTACTGGGCGGATGCCGCCAAGGCCGACCGCGAGCTGAACTGGCGCGTGACGCGCAACCTGGACGAAATGGCGCAGGACACTTGGCACTGGCAGTCCCGCCATCCGCAGGGTTATCCAGACTAAGGAACCTTCATGAGCGTATTTAACCCCGTTGACCATCCACATCGTCGTTATAACCCGTTAACCGGGCAGTGGATTCTGGTTTCTCCGCATCGCGCCAAGCGCCCCTGGCAGGGGGCGCAGGAAACGCCGGCAAAACAGACCTTGCCAGCCCACGATCCGGACTGTTTCCTGTGCCCAGGTAATACCCGGGTCACCGGCGACACCAACCCGAATTACACCGGTACCTACGTGTTTACCAACGACTTTGCGGCCCTGATGACCGACACTCCGGACGCACCGGAGAGTGACGATCCGCTGATGCGCTGTCAGAGCGCGCGCGGCACCAGTCGGGTGATCTGCTTCTCGCCAGACCACAGCAAAACGCTGCCGGAACTGAGCCCTGAAGCGCTGGAAGGCGTGGTTAAAGCGTGGCAGGAACAGACCGCGGACCTCGGGAAAAGCTACCCGTGGGTCCAGGTCTTTGAAAACAAAGGGGCAGCGATGGGCTGCTCCAACCCTCACCCGCATGGTCAGGTGTGGGCCAATAGCTTCCTGCCTAATGAAGCGGAACGGGAAGACCGTCTGCAGAAAGAGTATTACGCCGGACAAGGTCAGCCGATGCTGCTGGACTATGTTCAGCGCGAACTGGCCGACGGCAGCCGCACGGTGGTGGACACCGAGCACTGGCTGGCGGTCGTGCCCTACTGGGCCGCCTGGCCATTCGAAACGCTGCTGTTGCCGAAAGCGCACGTGCAGCGTATTACCGATCTCACCGACGCCCAGCGCAGCGATCTGGCGCTGGCGTTGAAAAAGCTGACCAGCCGTTACGACAACCTGTTCCAGTGCTCATTCCCCTACTCCATGGGCTGGCACGGCGCGCCGTTTAACGACGAAGACCATCACCACTGGCAGCTTCATGCCCACTTTTATCCGCCGCTGCTGCGCTCCGCAACGGTCCGCAAGTTTATGGTTGGCTATGAAATGCTGGCCGAAACCCAGCGCGATCTGACCGCCGAGCAAGCTGCCGAACGACTGCGTGCCGTCAGCGACGTCCATTTTCGTGAATCCGGAGTGTAATGATGAGTCTGAAAGAGAAAACCCAAACCCTGTTTGCTGACGCCTTCGGTTATCCGGCCAGCCATGTCATTCAGGCGCCAGGCCGCGTCAACCTGATCGGCGAGCATACCGATTACAACGACGGTTTTGTGCTGCCCTGCGCCATCGACTACCAGACGGTGATCAGCTGTGCGCCGCGCGACGATCGTACGGTGCGGGTGATTGCCGCCGATTACGACAATCAGACCGATGAGTTCTCTCTCGACGCGCCGATTATCAGCCACGATACCCAGCAGTGGTCGAACTATGTCCGCGGCGTGGTAAAGCATCTGCAGCAGCGGAACAACCACTTTGGCGGCGCGGATCTGGTGATCAGCGGCAATGTACCGCAGGGTGCGGGGTTAAGCTCCTCAGCCTCGCTGGAAGTCGCCGTCGGCACCGTGTTCCAGCAGCTCTATCATCTGCCGCTGGATGGCGCGCAAATCGCCCTCAACGGCCAGGAGGCGGAAAACCAGTTTGTCGGCTGCAACTGCGGCATCATGGATCAGCTGATTTCGGCGCTGGGCAAAAAAGACCACGCGCTGCTGATCGACTGCCGTTCGCTGGGCACCAAAGCCGTCTCGATGCCGAAAGGCGTGGCAGTGGTGATCATCAACAGCAACTTTAAGCGCACCCTCGTCGGCAGCGAGTACAACACCCGTCGTGAACAGTGCGAAACCGGCGCGCGCTTCTTCCAGCAGCCCGCCCTGCGCGATGTTACCCTCGAGCAATTTAACGCCGTCGCCCATGAGCTGGATCCGGTCGTCGCGAAGCGCGTACGCCATGTGCTGACGGAGAATGCCCGCACCGTGGAAGCCGCCAGCGCCCTCGAAAAAGGCGACCTGAAGCGGATGGGTGAGCTGATGGCCGAATCCCATGCCTCGATGCGCGATGATTTCGAGATCACCGTCCCGCAGATCGACACTCTGGTGGAGATCGTTAAGGCCACGATCGGTGATAAAGGCGGCGTACGCATGACCGGCGGCGGCTTTGGCGGCTGCGTGGTAGCGCTGGTCCCGGAAGATCTGGTCGATACCGTTCAGCAGGCCGTTGCTAAAACGTATGAAGCGAAAACCGGTATTAAAGAGACATTCTATGTCTGCAAACCGTCACAGGGGGCAGGCCAATGGTAACGCAAACCACCGCGCTGGCGCCGGACGGCCAGCCCTGGCAGCAGGTGACCCTGCGCAATAAGGCGGGGATGACCGTTACCGTGGCGGATTGGGGCGCGACGCTGCTCAGCGCCGAGGTGCCGCTGGCCGATGGCAGCGTACGCCGTCCGCTGCTGGGCTGCGCGAAACTCGAAGATTACACCCGTCAGGCCGCGTTTCTTGGCGCCTCGGTAGGCCGCTACGCCAACCGTATCGGCAATAGCCGCTTCCCGCTTGACGGCCAGCTCGTCAACGTCACGCCATCAAACGACGCGGGCCATCAGCTCCACGGCGGCCCGGAAGGGTTTGATAAGCGCCGCTGGCGCATTGTCTGCGCCGACGAGCAGGAAGTGCTGTTCGCTCTGACCTCGCCCGATGGCGATCAAGGCTTCCCCGGCACTCTGCAGGCCACCGCGCACTATCGTCTGACCGACGATAACCGCATCGCGATTACCTATCGCGCCACCGTGGACCAACCCTGCCCGGTGAACATGACCAATCACGTCTATTTCAACCTCGACGGTGACCAGCGCGACGTGCGCCAGCACCAGTTGCAGATCCTCGCCCAGAGGTATCTGCCGGTGGAAAGCGACGGTATCCCGGGTGGTGAACTCAAAGATGTTGCTAACACCAGCTTTGATTTCCGCCAGCCGAAAACCATCGCCGCCGACTTCCTCGCCGACGCCGATCAGCAAAAGGTGAAGGGATACGATCATGCCTTCCTGCTGGATGCCAAAGGCGACGCCAGCCAGCCTGCGGCGCAGGTCTGGTCGCAGGACGGCAAGCTGCAGATGACGGTCTATACCTCCGCTCCGGCGCTGCAGTTTTACTCCGGCAACTATCTCGGCGGCACCCCGTCGCATACGACGGAGCCCTACGCCGACTGGCAGGGGCTGGCGCTGGAGAGCGAATTCCTGCCGGATTCGCCGAATCATCCGGAATGGCCGCAGCCGGACTGTGTGTTACGTCCGGGCCAGGAGTACGTCAGCCTGACGGAATATCAGTTTATCGCCTGTTAATCGCCAGCGCCCTCCGCCGGGGGCGCTGTTTTTCGTCCCCGCCCTCCTCTCTGCCGCCTCTTTTTTCAGCAACCTGCTCTATTTTCCGTCACCAAAGGACAAAAAAATAACCTGTGTTTTACAAGCACCTTACACTGAGCCACTATTTTCGCTATGGTTAGGGATAAGCATTGCCGTGAGCCAAATCACGGCAATATAATGAGAATAGTTATCAATCAATAACACATACACCAACATATTCAGCGCACCGTTCGCGGCGCGAGGGATGGCGTGTAGAGAGGAGTAAGAGAATGGCTGTAACTAAGCTGGTACTGGTTCGTCATGGCGAAAGCCAGTGGAACAACGAAAACCGCTTCACCGGTTGGTACGACGTTGATCTGTCCGAGAAAGGCGTTAGCGAAGCGAAAGCGGCAGGTAAACTGCTGAAGGCTGAAGGCTTCAGCTTTGATTTTGCTTATACCTCCGTGCTGAAACGTGCCATCCACACCCTGTGGAACGTGCTGGACGAACTGGATCAGGCCTGGCTGCCGGTTGAGAAATCCTGGAAGCTGAACGAGCGTCATTACGGCGCGCTGCAGGGCCTGAACAAAGCGGAAACCGCTGAGAAATACGGTGACGAGCAGGTTAAACAGTGGCGTCGCGGCTTCGCTGTCACTCCGCCGGAGCTGACCAAAGACGACGAGCGCTACCCGGGCCACGATCCGCGCTATGCAAAACTGACCGACGCCGAACTGCCGACCACTGAAAGCCTGGCGCTGACCATCGACCGCGTCGTGCCTTACTGGAACGAAACCATTCTGCCGCGCCTGAAAAGCGGTGAGCGCGTGATCATCGCCGCTCACGGTAACTCCCTGCGCGCGCTGGTGAAATACCTCGACAACATGGGCGAAGACGAGATCCTCGAACTGAACATCCCGACCGGCGTACCGCTGGTGTATGAGTTCGATGAAAACTTCAAGCCGATCAAACATTACTATCTGGGCAATGCGGAAGAGATCGCGGCGAAAGCGGCTGCCGTCGCCAACCAGGGTAAAGCGAAGTAATTCCTCCCGGTAAAAACAAAAAAGCGTGGAAATCTCCACGCTTTTTTTATTGCCTTCGCCAGCGCAGATTCGCTTAGCCGCGGCGGGTTTTCACCGCTTCCGCCAGCTGACGCAGGATCGTTTCGGTATCCTCCCAGCCGATGCAGGCGTCGGTGACGCTCTTGCCGTAGGTCAGCGGTTCACCGCTCTCGAGGCTCTGGTTGCCTTCCACCAGATGGCTTTCAATCATCACGCCCATGATCGCCCGCTCACCGCCGGCAATCTGCTGGCATACGTCCGCGCCCACTTCCATCTGCTTCTTGAACTGCTTGCTGGAGTTGGCATGGCTGAAGTCGATCATCACCTGAGCCGGCAGGCCCGCTTTCGCCAGGCCGATCTTCACATCCGCCACGTGCTTCGCGCTGTAGTTCGGCTCTTTGCCGCCGCGCAGAATAATATGGCAGTCGCCGTTACCGCTGGTATTCACGATAGCGGAGTGGCCCCACTTAGTGACCGACAGGAAACAGTGCGGTGCGCCAGCGGCGTTAATCGCGTCGATAGCCACCTTGATGGTGCCATCGGTACCATTCTTAAAGCCCACCGGGCAGGAGAGTCCGGAGGCGAGTTCACGGTGCACCTGGGATTCGGTGGTACGCGCCCCAATGGCGCCCCAGCTCATCAGATCGGCGACATACTGCGGGGTGATCATATCGAGGAATTCCCCCGCCGCCGGCAGGCCGCTGTCGTTAATGTCCAGCAGCAGTTTGCGCGCGATGCGCAACCCGTCGTTGATGCGGAAGCTGTTATCCATATGGGGATCGTTGATAAGCCCTTTCCAGCCGACGGTGGTGCGCGGTTTTTCAAAATAGACCCGCATGACGATCTCGAGCTCGCCCTTCAATGCCTCGCGCAGGGGCAGCAGACGGGAAGCGTACTCTTTCGCCGCTGCCGGATCGTGAATCGAACAGGGCCCAATCACTACCAGCAGACGGTCATCGTCGCCCTTGAGGATCTGATGGATCGCTTTGCGAGCATGCGCAACGGTATTTGCAGCATTTTCGGTAGCAGGGAATTTTTCCAGGAGCGCAACGGGAGGTAATAATTCGTTGATCTCTTTAATGCGTAAATCGTCGTTCTGATAATTCATCTTCTTTCCAGCGTTGCCATACTTATTCAATGAAATGCAATCCCTCCAATCTATCTCTTCGCCGAAAAAGTGTAAACGTGATTTTACAGTAGTGATGGAATAATCCTGGAAATAGGCAAAAATACGCCATAAAGTAGCGAAACCAAGCTCATGCACTACAATAATTAACTGTTAAAGCTAATTAAGTCTTACGTTTCAGGATTATATAGTGACACTGCGATCGTCTGCGGAGTCTTTAACCATAGCGAGTCAGATCCCTGGCACACTCACCGCGGGAAGCGCATTTCCCCTTCCCGGTTTAACAGGAGTATCCGATGAATATGAAAAAACTGACGACCCTTTTGCTCACCGCCACCTTAGGTCTTGCCAGCGGCGCGGCCCTGGCAGCAGACACCGGCGCCCAGTCCAATAATGGCCAGGCCAACTCTTCCGCGGATGCCGGTCAGGTGGCGCCGGATGCCCGTGAGAACGTGGCGCCAAACAATGTGGACAATAACCAGATTAATTCTGGCTCTGGCGGCACCATGCTCCATCCTGATGGCTCGACGATGAGCCAGGACAATATGTCGAGCGATGAAGTGCATAAAAACTCGATGTGTAAAGACGGCCGCTGTCCGGACACCGGTAAGAAACTGGACAATGGCGGCAGCATGAACCACGATAACAGCAAAACCGACGGTACCACCCAGTAAGTGATACGCTGGGAACAAACGAAGAAAAGGCGAGCCAGGCTCGCCTTTTCTTCGTTTGTTATCGCTCTCTGTTTATGATGTCATAGCGTAATAATGATAACTATCAAGGGACGACACGATGGCCCACCCGCATTCGCACTCCCCTGCCCAGGCTCCGGACAGCAGTAACGCTCGCCGGCTGCGATGGGCGTTTATCGTCACCGCCGGTTTTATGTTGATTGAAGCCGTCGGCGGCGCAATCTCCGGCTCACTGGCCCTGCTGGCAGATGCCGGCCATATGCTCACCGACTCTGCCGCCCTGCTGTTTGCGCTGCTGGCGGTTCGCTTCGCCAGTCGCCCACCGAATACCCGCCATACCTTTGGCTGGTTGCGTTTGACCACCCTCGCGGCGTTTCTCAATGCCATTGCCCTGGTGGTGATTACCATTTTGATTGTCTGGGAGGCCATTCAGCGCTTCCAGCATCCGCAGCCGGTGGCCGGCGTGACGATGATGGTGATTGCGGTCGCCGGCCTGCTGGCCAACGTGCTGGCCTTCTGGATCCTGCATCGGGGGAGTGAAGAGCAGAATCTCAACGTGCGCGCTGCGGCGCTACACGTGCTGGGCGACCTGCTGGGCTCGGTCGGCGCAATCGTGGCAGCTGTGGTGATCCTCACCACAGGCTGGACGCCTGTCGACCCGATTCTTTCCGTGCTGGTTTCCTGCCTGGTATTACGTAGCGCCTGGCGATTACTGAAGGAGAGTCTGAATGAACTGCTGGAAGGCGCGCCGCGTTCGCTGGATGTGGCGGCCCTGCAGCGGGATATCCGTCGCTCTATCCCGGAGGTACGCGATGTTCACCACGTCCACGTCTGGCTGGTGGGGGAAAAACCGGTGATGACGCTCCATGTTCAGGTGGTCCCGCCGCACGATCATGATGCGTTACTCAACCGTATCCTGCATTTCCTGGAACATAAATATGAAATTGAGCATGCCACGGTGCAGATGGAGTACCAGCCCTGCAGCGGCCCGGAGTGCCATCTCAACACGATGCACGCCGGGCACGATCATCACCACCACCATTAGCCAGAAAACGCGTGAGAACCTCGCTCACGCGCGCTGTTTATCCACATCCGGCTGCCGTTCAGCGCAATGAACGTCAGCAAGAGGTATTCCAGCGACATGGCATAGACGCCCTGGCGGGCAAAAATCACCACGCTTATCACGTTGACAATCACCCACAGCAGCCAGTTCTCGACATACTTGCGGGTCATTAAGATCATCGCCACCACCGACAGCACCGTCATGCAGGAGTCCCAGAACGGGAAGGCATCCGGCTGCAGCA
>NZ_PJDK01000060.1:0-33963 GCF_002837615.1 Klebsiella sp. X1-16S-Nf21 | reverse complement strand
ATCATCGAGGAACGGCTTCGCTCCGGATGATTCTTCGGCAAGCTGACGATGTCATGAAAATAGCAGGCCGTGAGGAGTACCAGTCGGTCGACCTCCTCCCCGGCGGCCAACAGGGTAGCCGTGGCCCAGACGCGACGAAAATGGGACAGATCGTGTGCGGCATCATCCTGCGCGTGGTGCGTCAGTATCCAGTGCTCATATCGTTGCTGCCAGTCAACCAGGTTCATAGGCTTTCCTTTATGTGAAGGTCAGCCTCGAGCATAGCAACTTTACCGCTGATGATCCCGCTCGCCGCGAGACGGCCGGGTATACCAGACAACCGCCCCGAGGATCGCGCCAATGCCCGCAAGGACTAACATCCCCAACAGCGCGCCAAGCCATTTTCCCGCCGTGGTTCCCAAATCGCCCTCCACGCTGGCGCCGGGAACGCTGTGAATTTTTCCGACCACCCACCAGTAACGCACGATGACCCAGACACAATATCCGCAAAAAGCATACAACGCCCATAACGCGAGCTTCCCTCCGGGGCTGCGTTTTGCCTGCTCTTCCATCTCATTCCTCTCCGTGACACAACACACTACCGCCACTCAAAACGTGACAAGCATCACATTATACCGCCAACCTGCGCAGCAGGCAGCAGTTTCATCCCCATCTTCTGCGTCAACCTGCGACTTATGCTGCCGGTGAGCGGGCGCTGGAGTGTTTTATTTATTCTTCTCCCCATGCGAAAAGTTTATTCCGGCGCGGGAGATCGCGTGTTGTATTGATAATATATTGATTATTTTTGCCGGCCAAAAAGCAATTTTCGTGATGAATGATGCCTTGATGTTAATTCATACAACTCATTTCATTAAGTTAACAAAATTAATCAAACCAAGTCATATCCCATTGCTATATAATAAAATAATATTCCACCAAAAATTATTCACAAATAATATAAAGAACCAAATTGAAATAAATTGAAATGTTTTATATTATTTATTTACATCTTTTATTTTAAATAAAAATGAACTTAGTCGTTAGTATCTGATAGTCATTCCGGAGGGATTGTCATAATTCATAGAAATTATTATTAAAAGGGAATATATAATGAAAAGAAAAGTACTGGCACTCATGGTACCGGCATTATTAATGGCCAATGCCGTTAATGCCGCGGAAATCTATAACAACAACGGCAACAAACTGGACCTTTACGGAAAAGTCGACGGCCTGCACTACTTCTCTGACGACACTTCAGAGGATGGCGATCAGACCTATGCTCGCTTTGGTATAAAAGGCGAAACGCAGATCGCTTCCGAGTTAACCGGCTACGGTCAGTGGGAATACAACATTCAGGCAAATACCACTGAAAAAGAAGGCGCAAACTCCTGGACCCGTCTGGCCTTCGCTGGTCTGAAGTTTGCCGACTACGGCTCACTGGATTACGGTCGTAACTACGGCGTAGTGTACGACATTGAATCCTGGACCGATATGCTGCCGGAATTCGGCGGCGATACCTACACCCAGACCGACGTCTACATGACCGGCCGTACCAACGGCGTGGCAACCTACCGTAACAGCGACTTCTTCGGCCTCGTCGATGGTCTGCATTTCGCCCTGCAGTATCAGGGTAATAATGAAAACGCCGGTTCTGGCGAAGGCACTAATAACGGCGGCAAACGTAAACTGGCGCGGGAAAATGGCGACGGTTTCGGTATCTCCAGCTACTACGATCTTGATATGGGCATCAGCTTCGGTGCGGCCTATTCGTCTTCTGACCGTACCCATAACCAGCTGGCAGAGGCTCGTAGCAGCCAGCGCTACGCCAATGGCGATAAAGCCGACGCCTGGACCGTCGGCGCGAAATATGACGCCAACAACATCTATCTGGCCGCCATGTATGCTGAAACCCGCAACATGACCTTCTACGGCAACGATAGTTTTGGTGGGATTGCCAACAAAACGCAGAACTTCGAAGTGGTCGCGCAGTATCAGTTTGACGACTTTAATTTACCGCTGCGTCCGTCTGTCGCCTATCTGCAGTCGAAGGGTAAAGATCTCTACACCTATTCTCGCTACGGCGACAAGGATCTGGTCAAGTATGTCGACGTGGGCATGACCTACTACTTCAACAAAAATATGTCCACCTATGTGGATTACAAAATCAACCTGCTGGATGAAGACGACCGCTTCTACAAAAACAGCGGTATCGCGACCGATGACATCGTCGCCCTCGGCCTGGTCTATCAGTTCTGATCCCCGTCAAAGCCCGCGTTCAGCGGGCTTTTTTATATTCCCGCTCCGTTGAGATCACTCTTTTCGACATTGCCGCTTTCCAGGCGTACCTTCCCTCTTTATGATGCGTTTAAGCTCGTTCGGGCAAAAAGCGGCGATAAGGTCCTAAAAGGATAAAGCGCGCTACCGCGTCTCTACGCTGAAACCAGGACGATGATGATGGCGATACCCCAGCGCAGGCGTTATACCTGAAGCTAACGGTGTGATTGAAGGGGAATGGTCATTAAGAGAAAAGTGGCGGAGAGAGGGGGATTTGAACCCCCGGTAGAGTTGCCCCTACTCCGGTTTTCGAGACCGGTCCGTTCAGCCGCTCCGGCATCTCTCCGCTGTTGTGGTTGCTATAATGCCAGGATCTTTGGCATTTTAATAGCTCCCGTTTCGGTAATCGTGTTCAAGTGACGACTTTGCGAGCAATATGATGTTTAAATGGCCCTGGAAAGCAGATGATGAGTCCGGCAACGCAGAGATGCCCTGGGAGCAAGCGCTTGCCATTCCGGTTTTAGCCCATCTTTCTCCCACTGAGCAGCGCAAGCTTACTCAGTTGGCTGCCCGTTTCTTACAGCAAAAACGTCTGGTGGCGTTGCAGGGGCTGGAGCTCACCCCGCTGCATCAGGCACGCATTGCCCTGCTCTTTTGTCTGCCAGTGCTTGAGCTGGGAATAGAGTGGCTGGACGGTTTCCATGAAGTGCTGATCTACCCAGCCCCGTTCGTCGTGGATGATGAATGGGAAGATGATATTGGTCTGGTCCATAACCAGCGGGTGGTGCAATCGGGACAAAGCTGGCAGCAGGGGCCTGTAGTGTTGAACTGGCTGGATATTCAGGACTCCTTTGATGCGTCAGGCTTTAACCTCGTGGTGCACGAGGTGGCGCATAAGCTGGATGCGAGGAATGGCGATCGGGCCAGCGGCGTGCCGCTTATCCCATTACGCGAGGTTGCCGGCTGGGAGCACGATCTCCACGCGGCAATGAACAATATTCAGGATGAGATAGACTTGGTGGGGGAAAGCGCCGCCAGCATTGACGCCTATGCCGCCACCGACCCCGCGGAGTGCTTTGCCGTCCTCTCGGAATATTTTTTCAGCGCGCCCGAGTTGTTCGCGCCCCGCTTCCCCGCCCTGTGGCAGCGTTTTTGCCACTTCTACCAGCAGGATCCGCTGCAGCGGATACGTGAGAATGGCCTGCAGGATGAAGACAATCGGCGCATTGTTCACTAAAACAACGCCTTGAGCTAAATTTAGCCAGTTGAATCAGCAGGTTAATTTTAGTGTTGACACAAAAATGCGAGGCCAGTAGTATGCGCCTCGTTCACACGATTCCTCTGTAGTTCAGTCGGTAGAACGGCGGACTGTTAATCCGTATGTCACTGGTTCGAGTCCAGTCAGAGGAGCCAAATTTAAAAAAGCCTGCTTTCGAGCAGGCTTTTTGCTTTTCAATTTCCATGCCTCTTCACGAATCTTTATATGATGTAGATTCAACAAGTTAGCGTGAAAAATTTTCCTGATGCATTTTCATTCCTTCCTCCGCATCAGGCAATATTCTGGGTCATTTCAGTTCGATTTTACGGTGATCTATGTCTTTTGCGACACCAAACTCCGCAGTTTCAAGCCTACCGAAAAACCTTTTAAGTTTACTCAGCGGGACTGAGTTTCGCGCAGGCCGATGCAATGCGCCGCCCGGCTTCAGCTACCGTGGCACTGTCTGTGGCAATCGATAATCGAAAATAGGGCGACAAGCCGTATGCGCTGCCGCCAACGCCGGACACACCGCTTTCCAGCAGATAATCCAGCACGTCAGCTTCGTTTTCGATTTTCGCCCCGTCTGGCCGGTAACGTCCGATTAATCCGGCGCAGCGGCAAAAGACAAAGAAACCGCCCTGCGGCACCCGCAACTCCAGCCCGTCAATATTCGCCAGAATGTCGGTTATCACATCGCGCCGTTGCTGATAAGCCGCCACCTGTGGCGCAATAAAATCCAGCCCGCCGTTAAAGGCTGCCAGCGCAGCCGCCTGACTCACCGAACTGGCACCGGAACTGATTTGCGACTGCACCACGGTCATGGCGGCAATAAGCGCTTGTGGCCCGGCACCGAAACCAATCCGCCAGCCGGTCATCGCATAAGTTTTGGATACGCCGCCCACCAGCAGACTGCGCCCCTGTAAATCAGCGGCCACGTTGAGCAGATTCTGGTGTTCACAGCCATCAAACAGAATGTGCTCATATAAGTCATCGAGCATGACCAGCACCTGCGGATGTCCGCGCAGGACGGCGGCCAGCGCCTGCAATTCCGCGGCGGAATATACCGCGCCACTCGGATTACCTGGATGATTGAGCACCAGCCAGCGGGTGCGCGGCGTAATACTGGCGGCCAGCTGTTCCGGCGTCAGTTTGTAGCCCTGCTCCAGATGACATTCAACCAAAACCGGTGTGCCACCGTTAAAACGCACGCTGTCCGGAAATGTCGGCCAGTACGGAACCGGCACAATCACTTCGTCGCCATCATTGAGCGTAGCGGCAAAGGCATTGAAAATGACCTGCTTGGCACCGTTGGCAATCATAATGTCGGCAACAGCGAATGGCAGCCGGTTTTCCCGCTGCAATTTCTGTCGCACCGCCTCACGCAGCGCTGGAATGCCCGGCGTCGGCGTGTATTTGGTTTCACCACCCGCAATCGCCTCGTATGCCGCCTGTTTAATGTGAGCGGGCGTATCAAAATCCGGCTCACCGGTGGTGAGATCCAAAATATCCACCCCAGCTTTTTTCAGGTCATTGGTGCGCTGTTTCGCCGCTGCATTGGCGGAAAGTGACACGCGCTGAACGCGGTCTGACAAAGAAATCGTCATCGTAATGTTCCAACGCTAAAGTTAAGACGGGCGGTTAAAGTCAGGCTCAGGCAGACCAAGGTTTTCACGCAGCGTGCTGAATTCATATTCTTCACGGAATAACCCGCGACGGCGCAATTCGGGGATCACCAGCTCAACAAACAGCGAAAGCTGTTCCGGCATCACCGCCGGCATGATGTTGAAACCGTCTGCCCCGCCTTCTTCAAGCCAGTGCTGGAAATCATCGGCGATAACGTCCGCCGTACCGACCAGTACCCGGTGCCCACGCGAACCGGCAGCAATCGCGGCCAGTTCACGCAGGGTCAGATTTTCGCGATACGCCAGATCGGTCAGCAGCTTCACTCGGCTCTGATTACCTTCACCAGCAGGCACATCCGGCACCGGTCCATCGAGTGGAAACGCACTCAGATCCATATTAAAACGGGTGGAAAGCTGGCGGATGCCGTTATCAATATCCACCAGCGAATTCAGTTCACGCCAGGTTTCATGCGCTTCTTCCAGCGTGCGCCCCACGATGGGCATTACGCCTGGCAAAATCAGCACGTGATCTGGATTACGTCCAGCCTCTATCACCTGCTGTTTCTGCGCACGGTAAAACGTTTGCGCTTCTTCCAGCGTGGCGGCCGCAGTAAACACGACTTCAGCCGTGGCCGCCGCCAGTTTCTGGCCGTCAGCAGAAGAACCGGCTTCAATAATGACCGGACGCCCCTGCGGCGAACGAGTGATATTCAGCGGACCCTGTACCTGAAAATACTTGCCCTGATGATTCACCGGCTGGATTTTCTCGTTCACGAAATACTGGCCGCTGGCCTTGTCCGGCTGCACCGCCCCCTCCTGCCAGCCTTCCCACAGTTTGAATGTCGCCTCGAGAAACTCATGCGCCACGGCATAACGTTCGGCATGCGTGGGCATATCGTCGCGGCTGAAATTGCGCGCCACGTCAGTGGAAAACGACGTCACTACGTTCCACGCCGCGCGGCCGTGGCTGATGTGATCAAGAGAAGAAAAGCTGCGTGCCAGATTAAACGGATCGCTGAATGTCGTTGAAGCCGTGGCGGCCAGCCCGATATAGCGTGTTTGCACTGCCAGCGCCGACAGCAAGGTCAGCGGCTCAAGCCGCGCCATGGTGGACGGCAACCGGTAGACGCTGGTCGCCAGAGCATCGCCGACGAAGAACATATCGAACTTGCCCTCTTCGGCTTTTTTGGCGATCCCCGTCAGCCAGTCGATGTCGGTCGGCGAACCAAGGTTTTCAGTTAAGCGCCAGCCACTGACGTGATGCCCGAGCGGCTGTACAAACAGACCAAGACGCAATTGACGTGTGTTTTTTGCAGAAGATGAATCAGAGGTCATGGCGTTATCCCTGTGAATAATAGTCAGTTTCGGTTTTCCGCAGGGCTTTTTCGATATTTTCCGCTGCTATTGGAAACGGTAAACGGGCGGCATTTTCGGCGGAGAATTTTACTTCGCGGGCAATGGCCGCGATGATCGCCTCCCGGTCACCATTCAGTGGCGGCAATGACAGTGGCGCGTCATATTCACGTAACAACGACAGCAACTGCACCTCGGGCTGGCCGTCATCGCTTTCCAACAGGGACTGCACCAGCAACCCGAAACCCACTTTCTCGCCGTGCAGCCAGTCATGCAATTCCGGCTGATGGGTGAAACGGTTATGGATCGCGTGCGCCACGCCCGGCGCAGGGGTTTCATCGCGCATGCTGTTAGCCATACCTGCCACCGCGATATTGGCGTCGATAACTTTCATCAGCGCCGGTGTGACTTCATGGCGGGCGTTGTCCTGCACCGCCTGAGCGCCGTATTGTTCAAAGACGTCCACCGCCAGTTTTGCTGCCTGAACTTTCAGGTTCAGCGCCAGACTGTCGTCGCTTTTCTGTTTATACGGGCGGAATTCGTACCATTTCGCCAGCGCATCCACGATGCCCGCTTTGAGATAACGCACATCGTTTTGCGCAATCATATTCGTGTCGACCAGCAGCATCAGCGGCATACGCGACAACGGCTGGCTGCGCACATGCCCGCCGAGCTCATTATAAATAATGCTGACCGGCGACCAGGCGGCACAGGTCGCGGCAACGGTCGGTATGGTCACCAGCCCGACGTGGGACAGCAGATTCGCCACCGCTTTGGCACAATCAAGCACCCGCCCACCGCCAATGCCCAGTACCAGCGTGGCGTTTTGTTCCCGCACGCTGTTCAGATGGGTTTCGATAGCCGCATCGGTACATTCCGTGGTGAGAAAATTGACCTGCCAGCGAATACCGGCTGCCTCCAGGCTGGTTTCCAGTTGCGGATTCACCGCCCGCCACGCTTTCGGGCTGGTGATGATCGCGACATCGGAGGAATGAACGGCAAGTAGCTCACCGGTGCGTGAAAGCAGGCCGGGCTGATGATGATAGGTCTGCGGTGATTTTATGGCGAACACATCGATGCCCTGTATTTGTCGTCTGGTTAAAGAGAAACTCCCCGTAATTAAACAGGAATTTGATATGGGATATATTCAAGTGTTATTAAAAGCATCCTACGAGAATTGAAAAAATTAACAAAGTGCTAAGTGGGGATCCTTATTAACTTATTCTCAATAGCATAGATTGATTTTTGCTATAGCCTATAAACCCCTTGCATGCTGTGCTGGATCAAAGAAATGATAGTGTCAGACAGGGCTAATTTAACGCAATGAAAACAGACGCATCTGGCATCATCCCATACCTGATACGCCATTTCGATATCGTGTTTTTAATGACGATCTTAAAACAACGTTAATTATCCCTTATATAAGACGAGAGTATTATGTCCTCACATCCGATAGATTTTCTTTTACTTGGCAACAATTTTGGCACACCCGAAATGCGGGAAATCTGGTCAGAGCAAAATCGCCTGACACAGCAAATCAATGTCGAAGTTGCGCTGGCATTGGCCGAAGGTGAGCTGGGTGTGATTCCGCAACAGGCTGCGCTGAGCATTGCGGAGCTGGCCAATGCCAGCCAGCTGAATATTAAGGACATCGCCGCCTCCGGCGCGCAGATGAAACATTCTCTGATGCCGGTGCTCACCGCATTGCAACAGCAATGCGGTGACGCAGGGGAATACATTCATTACGGCGCAACCACGCAGGATATCATCGATACCGCCACCGTTTTACAGCTGGCACAAACTCTGAAAGTGATCGTCCGTGACAGCACCGCCGTGGCGAATGAGCTGAAAGCGCTGGCGCGTGAGCATCAGTACACGCTGATGACAGGCCGCACCCACGGTATGCAGGCGTTGCCCACCACGTTTGGCTTTAAAGTCGCCGTCTGGCTGGATGAGTTTATCCGTCATCTCGACCGTCTTGCCGCCATCACGCCGCGTCTGCTGACCGGTAATATCAGCGGCGCGATCAGTACCTACGCTGCGCTTGGCGAAGTGGGTCCGGAGGTAGAACGCCGCACACTGGCGCGCCTGAACCTCAGTACGCCGAATATCGGCTGGCAGGCTGCGCGTGACCGCTTTTCAGAATACGCCTCGGTGGCGGTGCTGATCAGCGGCACTCTGGGCAAAATAGGCAACGAACTTTACAACCTGATGCGCACCGAAATTAATGAAGTCGAGGAACCGTTCAGCAGCGGGAAAATCGGCTCCACTACCATGCCGCACAAACGCAATCCCGCAGCCCTCGAAGGTCTTGCCAGCCTGACACAGCCGCTGTTGCACAGCGCATCACTGATTTATCAGTCGATGCACGTGGAGCATGAACGTGATGCGATGAGCTGGCGCGCCGAGTGGATCGCCCTGCCGGAAATCTCGATTTATCTCTCTGCACAGCTGCAAAATGCTCAGTCGATTCTCTCCGGCCTGACGGTCAATAAAGCACGCATGCTTGCGAATTTGCAAATGCAGGACGGCCTGCTGCTGTCCGAAAAAGTGATGTTTGAGGTCGGTAAAAAACTCGGTAAACAAACCGCGCATCATCTGGTTTATGAATGCGCCATGCAGGCGTTTGAAAAACGACACGCTTTTAAAACCGTTCTGCTTGCGCATCCGGTGTTGGCGGCCTGTATTACTGAACGGGATCTTGACCACTGGTTAGATCCGGCTCATTACACCGGCTGCGCCGCGCAAAAAGTCGATGACGTCATCCGCTTTGCCGAGCAGTCCGGTCATCTGACTTCTCCTGAGGGATCTGGGTTATGACACAACATTTCAGGCGGCTGACGCTGGATGATAAACACGATTATCTGACACTGATGCTGGCCGCCTACGCGCCAATCAAAGCGCTCGGGATTCAGTTTGATGCTGCCACCGCCGATCTGGTACGCGTGACACAACACCTCGACGATCATGCGGTGTTTGCGCTCTTTGATGACCAGCGGATGGCGGCTTCGGTTACCCTGCGCTTCCCGTGGGGCGCAATGCCGGGCCCTTTGGGCCTGCCGCATATTGGCTGGTTTGGCACGCATCCAGATTACGCCGGTCAGAGCCTCGGCAAAAAACTGTTGGGCTGGCTGGAAGACAACATTCTGATCCGCGAACTGAAAGCCCCGGCTTACTCCCTCGGTACCGCCACCAGCCATCCGTGGCTGCGCGATATGTACCTAAAACTGGGTTTTCAGCCGGTCTTTGAAAGAGACCTCGGCAAAGGACATATCACGCTGTACCTGAAAAAAATTCTCGATGAAAAAAGCCACGCCCGCTGGCTGGAACGTCAGCCACCTACAGGAGTTTAAATGTTAGATATCACGCAGGAACATCAGCCACTGGCGGCGTTTATTCAGGATTTTCGCCACCACCTGCACCGCCATCCGGAGCTGTCCAACGACGAATTTAACACCACCGCCAGTATCCGGGCGGTACTGGAGAAGTATCAAATCCGCGTGATAGATTTGCCGCTCAAAACTGGTCTGGTGGCAGAAATTGGCGGCATCAATCCCGGCGAACTGGTGGTGCTACGTTCTGATATCGATGCCCTGCCGATTGAAGAAAAATCCGCTGTGGATTACACCTCGCAAAATCCCGGAGTGATGCACGCCTGCGGCCACGATTTCCACACCTCGGCGGCACTTGGCGCGGCGATTTTGCTGAAAGCGCAGGAAGATTCGCTTTCCGGCACGGTACGCATTCTGTTTCAGGCGGCGGAAGAAACCGGTCACGGTGCGCCGACGCTGATTAGCACCGGCGCGCTCGATAACGCTGCCGTCATTTTCGGCATTCATAACGATCCCTCTTTGCCGGTTGGCGTTATCGGCAGCAAAGACGGCGCATTAACCGCCGGCGTGGATCGCTTTGCGATCGCCATCTCCGGTACCGGCAGCCACGCGGCGCGTCCACACGAAGGCAACGACCCGATTATTATCGCCGGACAGGTGATTTCCGCGCTGCAAACCCTGATCGCCCGCAACGTGCCGTCCGCACACAACGCGGTGGTTTCTATCACCCAGGTTCACAGCGGGAGCACCTGGAATGTGATCCCGGATTCCGCCTGGCTGGAAGGCACCGTCCGCACCTTTAATCAGGACACACGGGAACTGATCGAACGCCGTTTGCGGCAGGTTCTTACGGGTATCGCTGCGGCATTTGATACCGACATCAGCCTCGACTGGCAGCCAGGCCCGCCGTCAGTGGTCAATACGGCTAAATGGGTGGATTTCGCGCTGGCGCACGGTGAAGGCTCCGGCTTTGAAGCCCGTCGCGTTGAAGCCAGCCCGATAGGGGAGGACTTCGCGTTCTATCAGCAAAAATTGCCCGGCGCATTCATCATGATCGGCTCCGGAGGCCCTTACGCGCTGCACCATCCACAATTTCGCGTTGACGATCGCGCCCTGTTTCCGACTGCACATTACCTGTCGCAACTGGCGGTACAAGCGCTGCGCACTCTCAGTGCGGAAATAAACAGCAAGGATAAAAGCGCATGAATCGACAAGCAGGCACCGACTTGCCAGGCATGGATTCTCATCGTTGACCCTTGACGGGCACCCGATTTCAGACGCCCTGCTGGTGCAACTGCATGCGCTCTGCGAGCGTGAACCTTTCGTTAATTTATTATCTTCGGTCGCTCAGGCCTGAAACGGGGAATACACCGATGACATTAACGCCATCGCTGGCGAAACTTATCGTCAGCTCGTCCTCTTCCCCCGCGGCTCATGAAGCAGCACGGGAAGGGTTACTGGATTTTTTGGCGGTTACCCTGCCGGTTTTACGCGGTGACTTCCCCGATGCGGGACTGAACAGTTTGCATCAGGTTTACCGCGCTGACGATCCGCCGACCCGCGCGTTGCTGCTCGGGTATGTCGGGCACGCGCTGGATTTTGACGATTTCCATCCCGATTTTCGCGGTCACCCCAGCGTGGTGATTTTGCCAGCGCTTCTGGCGCTGGCCTCACAAAGCCCCGATATCAATGGCGCACATTTTCTCGATGCGTATGTGACCGGAGTGGAAATGTCCGGACGCCTCGGGCTGGCCGTCGGTTCTCAGCATTACACCCTCGGTTTTCACAATACCGCTACGCTCGGCACGATTGCCGCCGCCGCTGCCTGCGCGCGGCTGGTGCATGCCACGGAACGGCAAACGGCAGTGATTTTGGGTATCGCGGCGACGCAGTCTGCGGGCTTACGTGCGCAGTTCGGCAGTGATGTCAAACCGTTGCACGCGGGCCTGGCGGCGCAGACCGCCGTCATTGCCACACAGCTCACGCTGGCAGGCTTTCACGGCCAGCCGGACAACGTGCTGGACAGCTTTTTATCGACTTATTGCGCCGGTCAGCAGCAGCCGGAAAAACTTATCTCAGGCTGGGGCGCGCCGTGGCGGATTATCTCGCCCGGTCTGGAATTCAAACCCTATCCGACCTGCGGAGGCACGCATAGCGCCGCCGATGCCGCACGAGCTCTCCGCCAGGAGTGGCTGCAAACGGGCAACGGCGCGGATGTACTGATCGCAGCCATCGAACGCATTGAAGTGTCTTTTCCGCCGGGCGGTGATATTGCGGCGTCGGTGCGAAAACCCAACACCGGCGTTGAAGCCAGGTTCAGTCTGGAATACGTGATTGCGGCATGTTTGCTGCGCGGAGAACTACGCTTAGAGGATTTCTCATCGGCGCCGGTGGCGACAGATATTGCCGCGCTGGCAGAAAGTGTGGCGCGTTGCCCGGATTTCTCCGCACCGCCGGACGAGCTGAACCCGGCCGCGCGTTTTCATCAGGTGACGGTGTTTTTGCGTGACGGTAGCGTGCTGCAGCAGCGCTTCACGCGGCAGCAAAGCCTGGCGATCCCGTTTGATTTACCGGCAAAACTGCGTGCCTGTTTGCCCGACTTCACAGACGCAAAGCGGATGGAGCTGGTGGCACTGAGCAGGCTGGAAAACCGCGACAGTCTGCCGCGGCTGGTTGATATGTTATTTGCGAAACAAATTAACGCAGCGTCATTATAAAACCGTCGACAGGAAATTACGGACACGGACGTTCTCCGTTTCATCGAGTACACTTTTCGTTGGCCCCGACGCCACAATCTTGCCACCCTCCATAAAGATGACGTTATCTGCCACTTCTCGTGCAAAGCCGATTTCGTGGGTGACAATCACCATCGTTATCCCGGAGTGCGCCAGCTTTTTGATCACCTGCAACACTTCGCCCACCAGTTCAGGATCCAGCGCGGAAGTGGGTTCATCGAACAACATCACTTCAGGATCCATCGCCAGCGCACGGGCAATGGCTACACGCTGCTGCTGCCCGCCGGAAAGCTGCTGCGGCCAGTCATCTTCACGACTGGCTAACCCAACCTGCCGGAGCAACGCGCGGGCTTTACTAAGTACCTGCTCACGGTTTTGCTTCTTCACCCGCAAAGGCGCATCGGTAATATTTTGCAAAACGGTGCGGTGCGGGAACAGGTTAAATTGTTGAAATACCATGCCGGTACGGCTGCGCTGCGCGGCGATTCTGCGGCTGCTCAGTTCATACAATGCCTGCCCTTTCTGCTGATAACCCACCAGTTCGCCACCGATACGGATCGTGCCGCCATCCAGTTTTTCAAGATGATTAATACAACGCAGCAAGGTGGATTTCCCTGAACCGGAAGGCCCGAGGATCACCGTGACCGAACCGGCCGGAATATCGAGGCTGATTTCATCCAGAATGGTATTACCGGAGAAACGCTTAGTGACTTTGCGAAATTCAATGGCTTCACCCATGGCTGGTTTCTCCTGCGCTGATACTGGGGGTACTGACCGCGCCGGATGCCGACGCTTTCCCGGCTTTGCGTTTTACCTTGCGGTGACTACTGCGGCTGAAATGTCGTTCAACGTAATACTGAATCACTGAAAGCAATGATGTCAGCAGCAGGTACCACAACGTGGCGACCAGCAGTAGCGGGATCACTTCATAGGTGCGCTGATAAATAATCTGCGCGGAGAACAGCACATCCTGTAGTGAAATCACCGAGACAACCGCTGTGGTTTTCAACTGACCGATCACTTCATTCCCGGCCGGAGGCAGAATGGCGCGCATCGCCTGCGGCAAAATGGTGTGGAGGAATATTTGTGCCGGGCGATAACCCAGAGCACGTGCAGCCTCGACTTGCCCGGTGCCGACGCTCTGGATCCCGGCGCGGATAATCTCTGCGGCATAGGCAGACTGATGCATGACTAATGCAATCACGGCAGCACTGAACGGGCTAATCAGTGAGTTCGCAGAAGCGCTCCAGATTTCACCAACCCACGGCAGCGAAATCGAAATAGTCGGGTAAAGCGCGGCAATGTTGTACCAGAGAAATAACTGAACCAGCATCGGCACCCCGCGGAAAAACCAGGTATATCCCCAGCTGACAGCGACCAGCACCGGATTGGATGACAGGCGCATCAGCGCCAGGATCGTGCCGCCTGCAAAGCCAAAAATCACGGAAATTGCGGTCAGTTGCAATGTCATCAGTACGCCCTGAATGATCGACGGACCGGTAAAGTTTTCGGCAATCACCGACCATTCAAAACGCGGATTGCTGAGCATGGAGTTCCCCATAGCCAGCAAGATCAGCAATACGATCAGGGCGCTTATCCAGCGCCCGATATATTTTTTACCGATGATCCGCAGTTCTTCCGGCTGCTGATCGTGTGTTTCACTGCTCATCCGAAAATCTCTTCATTACGTTTTGACTCTTTGACTGCGCCAAAACCGATGGACCATTTATCGAGGATTTTCTGGTAAGTCCCGTCCTTGATCAGCGAGTTCAGGGATGCCTGCACCGCCTCTTCCAGCCCCGACTGTTTAGGGAACGCCACGGAGACAGGCGCATCATCAACATGAATAGTGCCGGTCAGCGTCAGCGGTTTGACCTGGCTAACCTGATAGGTCAGACCTTCATACGGGCCGAAGAACATCGGTACGCGACCGCTGACCACGGCCTGTACGCCTGAAGGGCGATCCGGGAATACGGCAATCTTGATCGGCGGCTTACCCGCATCAGTACAAATTTTGCTTGCAGCTTCAAGACGCCCAATCTGCGTAGTGCCCGCGCCGGCGCCCACTTCCTGCCCGCACACAGCCTCAAAAGAGGTAAATGGCGCAATATTGGCGTCTTTACGCGAGATGACCCCCAGGCGCGACGCATCGTAGTAACTGACGAAATCGACCTGCTCGAGACGTTTTTTGGTGGCGTTGATATTGGATAGTGCGACGTCATAGCGACCCGATTTCAACCCCGGAATAATATTGTCGAAACCGCCGGTATCCTGCCAGCGCACTTCCACACCGAGCCTTGCCGCCACGGCATTCATCACATCAATCTCACGCCCGGCGAGCGTTTTATTGTCTTCCTGGAAAAAAGTGGTTGGGGGCGTATTCGGATTGGTGCCTGCAACGATATATCCGCGTTTGGCGATATCCGGCGGAAGCTTACTTTTCAGCGCCTCATCAGCGGTGACATGAAAGGTGGTAGAGGACGGAACAACCTGCCCGGCAGCCCACGCAGAAGAGAGATTCCCGGCAATCAGCAAAGGAAGCAGTAATTTAGATAACGTCATAAAGAAGCCTTTTCCTGGTTAAAACCTGTAAAAACCACAAAAGAGGTGCGGTAAAAGAGGCAAGGCCATCAGAGGGGTTTTATCATTGATAGTGCAACACCCGCCCTGCCTTAGACATGATTCTGCGGGCATATGCCTTTTACTGACAAATGAGAAAAAGAGATAAAGATTTCGAAAAAATGGGAAAGTCAGGGGCGGGCTAAAGAACACTTTTCATTCAAACTCAAGGTCAGCGCCGCGGGCTCGCAGCACTCGCTGGCTCAAAAGAATGTTAAACCACTCCTTTTGATATTCTGCGGTTTTAACCGTGCGCTCACGCCTGCTATGCGTCAGGTAAATCGCCTTGATACCAGATGCAAGTCATTAGCCTGGCGCACGCGTACTGGTCAAACGCACCTCATGGCTTCATCACGACGCGGCCAAGCGGTTTCGCTGTCTCAGCGAATTCGTGGGCCGCGGCAGCGTTAGCCAGGGGGAAGATACGGTCAATGACCACCTTGATACGCCCTGCTGCTACAGCCTGCAACAGGTCGTCCACACTGGCCCGCACGCCAGGCTTTGCAAAAAGGGGGCCCATGAAGACTCCCATGAGTGTCTGGTTAGACTGCATTGGCGACCACAAGTCGACAGTCAGACTCCCCCCGCCCGCATTACCGACGAAGACGAGACGTCCTTCCGGGGCAAGTGCAGAAAGCGAAGCAGGCAGCGTCGTCCCCACCGGATCGATGACGAGGTCAACACCGGTACCCTGGGTGTACTGTCGGACACGGTCTACGATGTTGTGCTCGGCACGATCCACGACATGATCGGCACCCAGTTCAAGCAACCGACTCCTGCGCTGTGTTCCGCTTGCCACGGCGATGACCGTTGCGCCTGCTTGTGAGGCAAGCTGAACGGCCGCGAGCCCCACGCCACCCGCCGCGGCCTGAATAAGGACGGTTTCTCCGTGTCGGAGCATGCCTCGGGTGAAAAGACAATGATGCGCGGTTGCAAAAGAAATCGGTACCACCGCCGCTTCAGGCATCTCCACGCCATCGGGGATAAGCCAGGTGTGTTCCGCGGGTACCGCCCAACGTTCCGCATGTGATCCCTGCAGGTGAAAAGCAGCGACTCTGTCCCCAACCTTACGGCTACGGACATTCGATCCGACGGCAACCACTGTGCCCGCGGCCGCGTAGCCCACGACCCATGAAGGAAGCGGCGGCGGAGTTGAACGGCGGTTGATCAGATCGCCTCCTTCAATGGATATTGCCTCGACAGCAATCAGGATATCGTCAGGCCCGGTGATCGGATCGGGGATATCGACATATTTCAGGACGCCGGGAGCGCCTGCCACGTCATAAACCGCTGCTTTCATAAATTGTCCTCTTTCCCCTCCGTTAATCCGCACCCGTCTGGCTAACTCTCCCGATCCAGCATAGACCTCCACAGGCAGCGCAGGTTGCCCTATTGAATTTTCGACTGGCGGAAAGACTCATAACGCTTAGGGCAGCTTGGCAATGACCTTTATCTCAAACGTGAATCCGTAAAGCCAGGTCACGCCGATCCCGGTCAACGTAGGGTAAGGCGCCTCCCCCCAATATTCTGGCAGAATACTCCAGATAGCGTCGAGATTTGACTCGGGATCGACGACAAAGAGGGTAACGTCTACCACGTCACCAAACGTGCAGCCTGCCGCCGCGAGCACAGCATTAAGATTATTGAACGCCAGCCTGACCTGAGCTTGCAGATCGTGCTCAGGCGAGCCGTCCTCGCGGCTACCAACCTGCCCCGAAACGAATAAAAAACCATTGGATTTGATGGCCGGTGAATAGCGATTGCGCTCATAGAGCGTCTGCCGACCGAAGGGAAAAACGGCTTCGCGTGCTGTCATGTTTTGTACCTTTATCGTGGGGCGAAATAAGCCCGGTGAATATAAAGACACTTTACAGCGGCGAGATCGGGCGGATAAACAAGCGACTTTGTCCCTCATTGTTTGTAATATCCAAACAATCGGTGAAAAGAGAGGATAAGGAATGGATCGTTTCGATGCGATGCGCGCCTTTGCTCGCGTGGTAGAGGCAGGTAGCTTCACGAAGGCTGCCCAAACGCTTCATATGAGCAAAACCACGGTGACGCAACTCATTCAGCAGCTGGAAGCGCGCCTGCGCGTCAAATTGCTCCATCGCACTACCCGCAAACTCGGTGTGACTCCTGATGGCGCGGTCTACTACGAACGCGTCATCCGTCTGCTGGCGGACATGGAGGATGCTGAAAACAGCCTGTCCAGTGCGGCGATGACGCCCAGGGGACGGCTACGGGTGGATGTACCCAGTCCGCTGGCCCGCCTTATTCTGGTGCCGGCGCTACCGGCTTTCCACGCCCGCTACCCTGATATCCAGTTCGACATGGGTGTGAGCGACCGGGTGGTGGATCTGATCGGCGACAACGTGGATTGCGTTCTGCGCGGTGGTGAAATCACCGACCAGTCCCTAATCGCACGCCATGTCGGCGATTTGCAAATCGGCGTCTACGTCGCCCCCCATTATGTGGAACGCCTTGGCGCCCCTGCGCACCCGCGAGAACTGCAAAACACCGACCATCGCATAGTAGGATTCGTGTCCTCACGCAGCTGTAAGATTGATCCTCTGGTTCTGCGCAGTGAGAGTGAACAGATTGAAATTACGGGCAATTATGTGCTTGCCGTAGATGACGGCAATGCTTACCTCGAAGCTGGATTAGCCGGGTTAGGCGTGATTGCGCTGCCAATCTATATGGCGGCAGCACATCAGGCTGTTGGCGCTTTGATTCCGTTATTTACACAATGGCGTATCAGCCCAATGCCCCTGCACCTGGCGTTTCCGCCGAACCGCCATGTCAACGGCAAACTGCGCGTTTTTATTGACTGGATCGTTGAATTGATGCAACAGCATGTCCCCATTACCAACAATAAGTAACGACATCCCAACTCCCTGATTCGCTTATCAACGACGATGGGTGATCATTCCCGTTGTTTTGAACGAAAGTTAATAATAGAAATCGTTTTCCCAATTTAAATATTTATAACGAATCCAAGAACTATAATGCGGGATTGCCGTCCTGTTCGGGACTCGCTGGAAATATTTCCCCTAACACTAGTCTGTTTGCCTAACTACAGTATTCATGGGATCCCCGATGAGGTACACTTTATCTTTAATATCGTCATTCCCGCACCATTCATTGTAATTATAGAAAATTGCATTTAATAAAATAAGGATATTAATTTATGAAAAAAGGTATAAAAATTATCATCACGGTAGTTTTCGTGATTCTGGCATTGCTGAGCGGCATGATGAGCTTCTTGATCGTCGGGATGGGGGTCAGCGGTAGTGGCTGTGGTCAGGAGTGTTTTGATAATATGGATTCTGCAAAACTCATTAGTATTATATTCTGGATATTGGCTATCATAAGCGGTATCTTCGCTTTCATGGACAATGGCAGCCAAAAAAAAGATCCTCAGTAACAATATTAAGTCCATAGATATATTTGCAGATTTTATCATCTCCTCCTGAGCATCTCCTGGCACCCTCATTAAAACGCCATCACCGCCACTGCTGATAAGTTAAGGATCGGCTTCCCGATCCTTATCCCCAACAACGTTGAATGCATCGACAGCAAAAGAGCCTTCTTACAATAACCGTTAATCAGGCTAAACGCCCCGCTACAAACTCCCCTGCACCGCTGAGGCGCTGATATTCACCGGCATGCCGGAGCGGCGCTGCAGGGTTTGCTCGGCCTGCGAAGGACTCACTCCCGGCCCTTGGGTAAACTCGCGCAGCGCCGAGGTCATCGGTAGCGGGACTTTTCTGTCGGATTCAAATTCCGCCCGATTGCGCGACAGCGGCTCGTGCACCTCCAGCCAATGGCTGCCGTCCGGCTCCACGGTGTACTTCACCGGCTGATCGATTAGCTGGACGCGCGTCCCCACCGGTACGTTATCAAACAGGAATTTAATATCGTCATTGCGCAGGCGAATGCACCCCTGGCTGACGCGCAGCCCAATGCCAAAGTTAGCGTTGGTGCCGTGGATGGCGTACAGCCTGCCGATGTAGATCGCATACAGCCCCATCGGATTATCAGGCCCGGGCGGCACCAGCGCCGGCAGGGTTTTGCCCTCTTTCGCATACTCGCGCCGGGTATTGGCGGTCGGAACCCAGGTCGGTCCCTCCTGCTTGCGCTCTACCGCCGTCACCCAGTTACGCGGGGTTTCGCGTCCGGCCTGGCCAATGCCGATTGGCAGCACTTCCACACTATTGCCCAGCGGCGGGTAATAATAGAGACGCATTTCGGCGACGTTGATGACGATCCCTTCGCGCACGGTGTCAGGCAGGATCAACTGTTGCGGAATAATCAGCGTCGAACCGGAGTGCGGCAAATAAACATCAACGCCGGGGTTGGCCTCCAGCATATTGCTCAACCCCTGGCCGTACTGGGCAGCAAAACTTTCCAGCGGTTGGGTGTTGTTCTCCGGCACGGCGATGGTAAATGCGCTGCCCACCAGACGACTTCCCTCCGGCGGCAGCGGATAACTGACGGCCAGCGCGCCGTGGCTGGCGAGCAGCATCAGCGCAGAACAAAGTAATTTCACACGCCGCATCGTCATTTTCCCTTCCTCAGTCGCGACTCTCGTGTGTGAATTATAGCGTTATTTCCTCGCCTCGATCCGCTGACCGCGATGGCTTAAATCTGATAGTCGATAGCGGCCTCTTCCGGCTCCATCGCCTGACGCTTAATTTCATCCAGCGACAGTCCGGCATTGCACAGTTCGATAAAGCGCCAGACGTAGTTACGCTGCAGCTGGCCCCGCTTCAACCCCAGCCACACGGTATTGGCATCGAACAGATGGCGAGTATCGAGACGCGTAAAGGTGTCCGCTTCCCGGGCATCTCCGGACTGCTCGGCAACCAGCCCGACGCCCAGCCCCAGCTCGACATAGGTCTTGATGACATCGGAATCCTGGGCGCTCAGCACGATATCCGGCATCAACCCCTTGCGGTTGAAGGCCTCATCGATTCGCGAACGGCCAGTGATCCCCTGGCGGTAGGTGATTAACGGCCAGCGGGCGATCGCCTCCAGCGTCAGAGGAGAAACCTGCGTCAAAGGATGATCCTTCGGCACCAGCAGGCTGTGATGCCAGCGGAACCAGGGGAAAGCCGCCAGCGTCGGGTCGTTGCTCAGGCGCTCGCTGGCGATACCGATATCCGCCCCGCCGTTATGCAGCAGCGCTTCGATTTCCTGCGGGGTGCCCTGCACCAGCTCGACGCGAACATCTGAGAACAGCTCGCGGAAGGCTTTAATCACCGGCGGCAGGCTGTAGCGCGCCTGGGTGTGGGTGGTGGCGATGGTTAAGACACCGGAGGCATCATTGGTAAAGAGATCCGCCAGCCGCCGGACGTTGCTGGCTTCATTGAGGATGCGCTCGGCAATGGATAACAGCGCTTTACCCGGCTCGGTCATGCCTAACAGGCGCTTACCGCGACGGATAAAGATCTCAATCCCCAGCTCCTCTTCCAGTTCCCGGATATGGCGGCTGACGCCTGACTGCGAGGTATAGAGCATATTCGCGACTTCCGTCAGGTTGTAATCCTGACGGGCCGCCTCACGGATAATTTTCAGTTGCTGGAAGTTCACCCTTTCCTCCGGGCCAATGGACTTAACATATCTGCTATTGTTAAAGTCTGTTGTCCCAGGTAACAAATAATAAAAACCAGCAACTTATTCCTTAAGAGAATATAGCCTAACTAACCAGCTGCAGTTCACGGTTCTCCAGCGACGGGCGGCTCACCAGAGACAGCAGGATCTCTTTCACCGCCTGCGCCTGCGGCGACAGACTACCGCGTGCCGACATATTCAGCGACAGCGACAGGCTCATCGACGGCGTGCTAATCCGCGCCATCCAGCCGTTTGCCGCGCCGCACAGGGAGCGGGCAGCGGATTCCGGCAGGACCGTCGCCCCCATGCCGCTGGCGATAGCCGCGGTCAGGGTGGTAATGGATTCGATCTCGCCGATAATTTTCGCCGACAGACGACGCAGGGTGAACGCCTCGGTGACCCGCGCCCGTACCGCGCTGTAATCCCGCGGCAGGAACAGGTTCATCTCCGCCACCGCCGTGAGATCCACGCTCTGTCCCGGGCAGTCGCGGGTACCCACCAGGTAGAGATCCTCTTTCAGCAGCGGCTGGCTGACGATACCGGCCACTGGCGAACGCTCATACAGCACCGCCATATCCAGCTGACCCGCCAGCAGCTTGTCATTCAGCGCAGTGCCGCTGCTCTCCTGCAGATAGACCATCACCTCGGGCAACTCATTACGCACCGTCTGCAGCAACGGCATGGTAATGGCAGAAGCTGCCGTGCCCGGCGCCAGGCCAATCGAGACCTGACCACGCAGCGTCTGGCCGACGTTATTGACCGCCAGCTGCGCCTGCTCACACTGGCGCAGGATGGTTCGCGCATGGGTGTAGAGTATTTTACCGGCTTCCGTTGGCGTGACCCCTCGCTTGGTGCGTATCAGCAACTGCTGGTCCATTTCACCTTCCAGGGTCGCGACCTGCTGGCTCAGGGCCGGTTGTGCGATGTGCAAGACTTCAGCGGCCTGGGTCAGACTGCCGATATCGACGATTTTCACAAAATATTTCAGTCGTCTTAAGTTCATTTTGCCTCCTGTAAGGAACGCCAGCGTCAACGCTGGAAGTATGATGTAACTGGTTCTGCAATTTGCTTGCCAGCTTTTCAATTGCGCTGCCGCTGCCCGCCAGAGGCCGTGTTATAAGGGATAGTGATAACAATCCAGCTTTTATTTGCCCGGTAAGCAGATTGTGGTATGCCCCATTAGGGGTATTTTTGCACCGCAACGGTGCGTAATGGTGAAAAAAGCGGCGCCCAGCCAGGGGTTGTTGAAATTGTCAGCAGTTGAACGCAATTCTTTGAATCAGGCTTTGACAAGGCCGGATGGCATCGTTAATATGCGCCCCGTTCACACGATTCCTCTGTAGTTCAGTCGGTAGAACGGCGGACTGTTAATCCGTATGTCACTGGTTCGAGTCCAGTCAGAGGAGCCAAATTTAAAAAAGCCTGCTTTCGAGCAGGCTTTTTGCTTTTCGGTTTTCATGCGGCCTTACGCGGTTTACGGCGTCATTGCCGCGCGGCAAATCGGGCAACCTGTTCGGCGAGAAAATCAATTTCCTGCGGCGTGTTATAAAAAGCCAGCGAAGGCCGGACGGTACTCTCATAGCCCAAACGACGCAGGATCGGTTGCGCACAGTGATGCCCGGACCGCACAGCGATGCCAACCTGACTGAGATAGCGCCCCACGGCTTCATTTTCATGCCCCGCCAGCACAAAAGACAAGACGCTGGTTTTGTTCGCCGCGGTGCCGACCAACGTCAGGCCCGGAATAGCCGACAGCTTCGCAATCCCATACTCCAGTAAGGCATGCTCATACTGCGCAATATTTTCGATCCCCAGTGAGGTCACATAGTCGATGGCCGCCCCCAGCCCGACGGCATCGGCAATATTGCCCGTTCCCGCCTCAAACTTATTCGGCGAAGGCTGATAGCGCGTCAGCTCAAAGGTCACGTCGGCAATCATGTTCCCGCCGCCCTGATACGGGCGCGCCGCTTCCAGTACCTCCTGCTTGCCATAGACGACGCCGATCCCGGTAGGTCCAAAAATTTTATGCCCGGAGAAGACAAAGAAATCGGCATCCAGCGCCGTGACGTTGGTCGGGATATGTGAGATAGACTGCGCGCCGTCGATGGCGATACGCACGCCAAAACGATGGGCGATCTGCACCAGTTCCTGAACCGGCGTCACGGTCCCCAGGGCGTTGGAAACGTGAGTGGCGGACACAAAACGGGTTTTATCGTTGAATAACCGAATATACTCCTCGACGATCAGCTGTCCGTGCTCATCAACCGGCGCAACGCGGATCGTCGCGCCCGTCTCCTGCGCAATAAGTTGCCACGGCACAATGTTGGCGTGATGCTCAAGCTGCGTGAGGATAATTTCATCCCCAGGGCGTAGCAGCGGCTTCACGTAGCTGTGCGCGATAAGATTGAGTCCCTCCGTGGTGCCGCGCACGAAGATAATATTCTCCGGGCCGCGGGCGCCAATAAAACGCGATACTTTCTCCCGCGCGGCTTCATAAGCATCGGTGGAACGAGCGGCAAGCGTATGCGCCGCCCGATGAACGTTCGAGTTTTCGTGCAAATAATAATGGCTGATGCGATCGATAACCTGCTTCGGGCGCTGGGTCGTCGCGGCATTATCCAGCCACACCAGCGGATGCCCCTCCACCTGTTCGGCAAGGATCGGAAAATCTGCACGGATCCGCTCAACGGGGATCTGCCCAACCCGCGCCGCTGGCGCAGGCCGGGAGCCGAAAGCAGGCAATGTTGCAATCCCGCGAGGGGCGATATCCGCCCTGCTCTCCTGGCCCAGTGGCACCACCCGCGGCGCGTAGGCCGTCTCCACTCCGCGCGGACGGGCGGGCGTATCGCTCAGTAACCCTTGCAGATCCCGCGCGTCGGGCAGACCATAATCGCGTGCAGAGGGGGCGTCATCCGCCTCGCCGGGCCATCCGCCCGGCGCAAAGGGAAGCGTGAATAAATTACTCGTAGTCATAATATTCACCCACTTCAACATCTTCCAGCACAGCAATGGCATCATCGGCCAGGATCGCGGCGGAGCAATAAAGTGAGAGTAAATAAGAGGCCACGCCGTTATCATCGATCCCGCGGAAGCGCACCGACAGCCCGCGAGACTGCTCGTTTGGCAGCCCTTCCTGATAAAGCCCCAGCACGCCGCGTTTACTTTCCCCGGAGCGAATCAGCAGAATATTGGTTTTCCCGCCCTGGCTTTTTGGGTTCTTCAGTCCGTCGACAAACAGTTTATCGGAAGGGATCAGCGGAATACCGCGCCACAGAATAAAAGTCCCGCCATGCAGGTTCACCGTGACCGGCGGCACACCGCGTCGCGTGGCTTCACGCTGAAAGGCGGCAATGGCCCGCGGATGGGCGAGGAAGAAGGAAGGCTCTTTCCACACTTTTGACAACAACTCATCCAGATCATCCGGCGTCGGGCGGCCGTTGCGGGTCTGAATGCGCTGCGAGTCATCAATATTTTTCAGCAGTCCATATTCATCATTATTAATAAGCTGGCTTTCCTGGCGTTCACGCAGGCTTTCGATCGCCAGCGCAATTTGCTCTGACGCCTGGTCATAGGGCGAACTGTAGAGATCGGCAATTTTGGTATCAACGTTAATAATGGTCGAGATCGAATCCAGCTGATATTCGCGCGGTGTGGTCTGATACTCAATATAGCCCTGTGGTATCTCTACGCGTGAAGGGTCCTGGCTGCATAATACGTCCAGCGGCGTCTCCCCCTCCACGACCTTGTTGACGCGATAAATGCCCGACTCCAGCCCTTTATAATCGAGAAAACGACTGACCCAGCGCGGAGTAATTGCCGCAAATTGCGGCGCCGTTTTGGTCACATTCGCTAACTGATACGCGGCTTCACGCCCCAGTGCATTAATGCTTTTTTGTTCTGCCATGATAAGTCCTTAGTGTTTGAAAGAGTGGAGCTGAAGGTTAGTACTGCGGTAAACGGGTATCGACATCCCGCGCCCAGGCGTTTAGGCCATCTTTTAAATTCATCACGCGCCCCTGATAACCTGCGCGCTGGAGTGCCCGAATGGCGAAAATACTGCGCTGCCCTATCTTGCACAGAAACACCGCATCGACCGTCGGATCGAATTCATCGATACGTCTGACTATCTGGCCCAGCGGCATCACTTTGGCCTGCGGAAATTTTGCGATCGCTCTTTCGTGGGGCTCACGAATGTCGATCAGTTGCAGGGGTTTTCCCTCCTCTATCCACGCATGAAGCTCAAGCGCCGTGACGCTTTCAATGGGTGCTTCTGACTCATCAGGTTTCAGCCCGCAAAACTCCTCATAGTCGATGAGCGCATGGATCGACGGATGCTCACCGCAGACCGGACAGCCGGGGTCCCTCTCCAGCCGCAGTTCACGTTGCTTCATCTGCCACACATCGAAGAGCAGCAGACGGCCGATCAGGCTCTCGCTGCCGCCGACGATAAGCTTGATGGCTTCCGCGGCCTGAATAGTGCCAATAATGCCCGGCAACACACCGACCACGCCGCCTTCCGCGCAGGAGGGCACCAGTCCCGGCGGCGGTGGCTCGGGATAAAGGCAGCGGTAGCAGGGCCCTTGCCCGGCATAAAAAACGCTGGCCTGCCCTTCAAACTGGAAGATGGAGCCGTAGACCAGCGGCTTACCCAGTAACACGCAGGCATCGTTGATCAGATACCGGGTGGGATAATTGTCCGTGCCGTCGACCACCAGGTCGTATTCGCGGATGATCTCGAGCGCGTTTTTACTACTCAGGGTGGTGTTATAGGTTTCCACCTGAATCTCGGGGTTAATTGCTTTAATCTTGTCTTTCGCCGAAGCGACTTTGGGGCGGTTAATATCTTTGGTGCTGTGAATAATCTGCCTTTGCAGGTTGGAGATATCGACAAAATCAAAGTCGACAATCCCCAGCTTACCAACCCCCGCCGCGGCCAGATAAAGCGCCACTGGCGCCCCCAACCCGCCGGTGCCAATAAGTAACACGCGGGCGGCCTTCAGACGCTTTTGCCCCTCAAGCCCGACTTCCGGCAGCAGCAAGTGGCGGCTGTAGCGGGCAATCTCAGCATGCGTCAGCGCCGACAGACGGTCGTCCGGGATAATGCTCGGTCTGCTCATATCGCCTTCCCGACGCCACCGGCAATGGCGGGAACCAGCAACACTTCCGCCCCATCGCTAACCGGCGTCTCCAGCCCACCGGTAGTTTTAATATTGTGTTCGCCCACATACAGATTGATAAAGCTGCGCAACGCGCCTGCGTCGTCATACAGATGCGGCTGAATGTCCGGATATCGCGCCGCCAGCGCCGCGACCAGTTGCCCAACGGTGTGACCTTCGAGGGTCACTTTCCCCTGACCGTCGGTGAAAGCGCGTAGCGCAGTGGGGATCAGTAATGTCGATGCCATAGTGATAATCTCTCCGTGTTTTGCTCTGGTTTCCGGCAACGTTGTGCCTGTTATTCACGTCATGAAACGATGTGCACTTCCTCCTGCAAAAAGCGCAGACGGTCCTGCGTAAGCCGCCAGCTGGTCAGCGCCCCCGCCTGCCGCTGCGCGACCGCCACGATGATGTAGGCGTAAAACGGCAGGGCATGTTCACGGTCAAATTCCGATGGAATGGCCGGATGATCGGGGTGCGAATGGTAATAGCCGATGACATCCACACCTTCCGCCAGCGCAGCACGCTCCGCCCGCAAGGCGTCGTCGGCGGTGATAACAAAGCGGTGGTACTGCTCTTCCGATTCCCGCGCGTTGACGATGGGGAAAATCGCCGTCACGCGGCCATCGCCCTGCGCTGATAAATGACCAAAAAGCGCACCACAGCATTCATTGGGATAGGTCTTTTCCCCTTCAGCGCCAATCTGTCTGGCGATTTCACGAGTCAATTCAATCATGGGTTTCATTCCAGAAAGGGTCGGTCAAATAGCGGGAGCCCACATCGCACAGCAGCGTGACCACCACCGAACCAGCCGGCAGCGTGCGGGCCAGCCGTGCGGCGGCGGCAACATTGGCGCCAGATGAAATACCGACAAAAATGCCGTCCCGCCGGGCGAGGCGTCGCGCACTCGCATAGGCCTCCTCGGTGGTGACGGAAATCACATCATCAAACAGGGTTTCGTCGAGAATGCCGGGTTTAATACTGCTGCCCATATGCTTAGTCCCTTCAATGCCATGGAATGGCGAAGCGGGCTGAACGGCGAGGGTTTTCACCCGCGGATCCTCAAACTTCAGCCGCCGGGCGGTGCCGACAAAACTGCCTGACGTGCCCATCCCGGCGACAAAATGGGTGACTTGCTTTCCGCTTTGCTCCCAGATCTCTTTCCCGGTGGTCGCGAAATGCGTTTGCGGATTAACGGGGTTGTTATACTGGTCGGGATAAAAATAGCGCTCCGGGTGTGCGGCGACCTGGGCCTGGACTTCAAGATAAGCGCCATCGGAACCTTCAAGCGGATCAGTCTCCACAATCGTGGCGCCATACTGACGAATTATTTTTTTACGCTCCGGGCTGGTATTCTGCGGGAGATACAGCCGAACGTGATACCCCAGCGCGGCGCCGATCATCGCGTAAGCAATTCCGGTATTACCGCTGGTCGCATCAATAATAGTTTTATCCGGCGTCAATAACCCCCGCGCAATTCCGTCCAGTACCATCGCTTTTGCCGCGCGGTCTTTCACCGAGCCGCTGGGATTCATAAATTCAGCTTTTGCCAGCAGCGTGACACCCGATAATTCTGCAGAAAAAGAGGGCAAGGCTATTAAAGGCGTCTCGCCAATCGTTTCAAGTAAATTCATAATAATGATCACGCTGCTATTTTAATGGTACGGGAACGATAGGTTTATTTATTCTTGTAATGATTAAATGCCGTCGCCGTCGCTGAAATGTCTCTGCTGTATTCGCGCCTGTTGAACATTACTGTCCGGTGGCACATCACGAGTTAGCCAGATATTTCCTCCGATGCTGGAGCGCGCCCCAATGGTAATTCTCCCGAGGATTGTCGCGCCGGCATAAATCACAACGTCATCTTCAATAATAGGGTGGCGAGGATAATTTTTTTGCAATTGTCCGTCCTCACCGACGAGGAAACGTTTGGCCCCCAGGGTGACGGCTTGATAAATACGTACTCGTTTACCGACGATGGCGGTTTCACCAATGACCACGCCGGTTCCGTGATCGATAAAGAATCCGTCATCAATCTGCGCACCGGGATGAATATCGATTCCGGTCTGGCTATGCGCCTTTTCCGTGATGATGCGCGCCAGCAGCGGAAGGTCGAGCTGATGCAGCTCATGGGCCAGCCGATAGTGCATCACCGCATGAATTCCCGGGTAGCAGAGCAGCACATCATCCATGCTGCGCGCGGAGGGGTCACCCTGATAAGCGGCGAGGATATCACCGTCAAGACGCTGACGAATCACCGGTAAACGGTTGGCAAACTGCTGAACGCGTCTGACCGCCTCCTGCAACAGTACCTCATTTTCCGCCTGCTCATCCGACTGATAATAGAGTTCCAGAAGTGCTTCTTCGGTGAGCCTGTCCAGCGCGGTGCCCAGCAAATGGCCGACGTAATAATCTTCCCCCTCTTTGCGTAAGTCCACATCGCCTAATCGCATCGGATAAAGCACTTTTATCAATGTATCCGCGACGGAATTAACGCTTTCCCGGGAAGGTAAACTCCGTTTATTACGATAATTATTCTTCGCGTGCTCATCGCGCCACGCCTGGCGAACGCGACGCAATTCATTGACGACATTATTTAAATGCCAGTTATTTTCTCTTTTCGGCAAGAGATACAATTCACCCGCTTCCGGCATAATAATATCCTTCATAAAAGCACATCGATAAAATTCTTTTTGGCGTTACCTCACTTTTATGCATTACCCACATTAAAAACAAATAACCTTATTGACTTTAAATAGCTGAAAAGAATAAATAGTTAAAAATCAAGGTATTCTTCCCCCCTCACCTCGCTCAGTCGTGACATCGCGTCCCGCCTGGTCAAGCATTGCAGGCGTCAAACCCCAGTGAGATGGGGAAAAGCAGGTTCCTTGCAATAAGTAGAGACAGAGGTTTGCTTTCAGAGCAACTCGCCCCATCTGCCACTGTTCGCCAGTCCAGGCCGCCAACATAAAAAAAGCCTGCTTTTCCAGCAGGCTTTGTTTTATACCGCGGCAGAACACCTCTTCCGGAAGGCGAAGCAGCCCCTTTCAGCGCTTACGCCCCGGCCCACCGGCCATGTTTGTTAGCGCAAGCTTTCTTCCTTGAGGTCTATCTCCCGCAGCACTTCATAAAAGGTCGTATCACTGATGTTATGGGCGCGCCGCAGCCGGAACAGCTCCTGGCGCTGAGCGATAATGACCTCCCTTTGCATATACTTCTCCAGCCTGGCGCGCTTCGCCAGCTCCAGCCCGACGTCCTGCTCCTCGTCACTGTCGTTATAGTGCAGCCGCCGCTGGTACGTTTCCAGCAGCATATTGCCCGCATCGACCCGCAAAGCCTGCTCATTCGGATCGTCCACCGACTCGTCCAGCAGCGCATTCAGGCGGTTAATCGCCACTTCGGTCATCACCGCACCGATATTGTCCTTTCCGGTGTCATGGGGTAAATCATCGGCAAGATACTGGGTCATGTACGGCAGGCCAACAGCCGCCACGATGAGCGACATCAGGATCACCGCCATTGAGAGAAAGATCAGCAGTTCCCGCCCCGGAAACGGCGAGCCATCCGCCAGCAATACCGGTAGTGTCAGGATACCGGCAAGGGTGACGGAACCTTTTACCCCCGCCAGCGCCATGACGGCCATAATGCTGAATCGCGGACGAATAGTGATAGCCTTGCCCCGGCGCTTGCGGCGGAAAATCGTCAGGGTCATCGACAGCCATACCCAGGCAAAGCGCATCAGGCCAAGCGCCAGGGTGATGGCCACCGCGTACAGCAGCAGATACCAGGGAGACGAGACGCCGGCCTGACTGGCCACCGCAGGAAGCGTATTCAGCATGCGCGGCAGCTGCTCGCCCAGCATGAGAAAAATCATGCCGTTGAGGGTGGTCTGCAGCATGGTCCACACCGCGCTGCTTTTCATACGCGTCGCCGGCAGTCGGGGCCCCGACAGCTGCTCATAGTGCATCGCAATGCCGGCGGCCACCGCAGCAAGAATGCCTGAGACATGGAACGCCTCGGCCAGCAAATAGGCAGCGAAGGGGATAAGCAGGCTTATCAGGATCTGAATTGCCGGCTCCTCGCGGGTGCGCCGCACGAGAAAGTTGTTGCATTTGCCGGTGACCCACACCACCACGAGGCCACTGAGGATCCCCCCAAACGCCATCAGGAAAAACTTCACCACTGCGTCTCCCGGCGAGAAGCTGCCGGTCAGCACCGCGGCGATGGCGAAGTTAAAGGCGACAAGGCCTGAAGCATCGTTTAACAGCGACTCCCCTTCGAGAATATGCGCCATCCTTGAGGGAAGCGGTGAGCTGGCGGTCATTGCCGATACCGCCACCGGATCGGTGGGTGACAGAATAGCCGCGAGGGCGAACCCCGCGGCCACGGTGATAGCCGGGATCAGCCAGTGTATAAACAGACCAATGCCGAGGATCGTCACCATCACCAGGCCTATCGCCAGCGACAGAATCGGCTTCATATCCCTGAAAAAGGCGTCTTTGGGGATCCGCCAGCCATCGAGGAAAAGCAGCGGCGGAATAAACAGCAGCAAAAAGATATGCGGATCGAAATCGACCTGAAATCCGCCGGCGGCCAGCGCAGCGCCTGCGGCGATCTGGATCAGCGGCAGCGGCACCTTAACGGGCAGAAGATGAGACACGAACACGGTCACGACGATGGCCATCATAAAGACCAACACAATAGTAATTAGCGACATTCGCCCCCTCCTCTGACGGCAATACTCATTCTGTACATCACGCTTTTATTCCTTTCCTTGCAGGTGTTGTTTCATCGCCGGTTTATTGCTTCAGACGCCGATAATAGAGGTCAGCAATCTCTGTATGATGGCGATGTTATTTAAACTACGGTGCGCCTCATGCCGAACCAGGGGTGACAATGTGTTTTATCGTACCGCCTTTGTCAATCCGCCATCGTCTGCAAATAATTGACAATCCGCGTCTGCGACAGCGCAATGCAGGTATCTCTGGCGCTCGTCTATCCCACCTGATGGTAATCACGGATCAATATATTTTTATATTATTAGTTCTTCTTATCGTATTTCGAATACGGATATTACCAGGCAACATAATAGAATTCGCAGAGTAATATTTCACTGCCGAAAACAACGGTTATCGCCGTACAGTGCCAGAACATGCTCATGCCAGGCCGCCTTCCTGACCCTGGTTTTCGACATCCCTCTCCTCCGCCACGCTGCGCTTGCCCCACCCCACGTTTGGGCGTACCCTGACCAACAATTAAACCACACGGTCTAAATGATGAATCCCGATACCTCCGCCGTCCTGAAGCCCCGCCGCGGTCGTCCACCCAAGGTCGATCGCCAGTTTGACGATACGCGCCAGGCGCTGATTCGCTCAGGCCTTGAAGTGCTGACCGAAACGGGCTATCTCGCGGCGGGTATCGAGGCCGTTATCAGGAATATCGATGTGCCCAAGGGATCGTTTTATCACTGCTTTAAAAGCAAGGAGGCCTTTGGCCTGGCCGTGCTTCGCGCCTATGGCGACTTTTTTGCGCATAAATTAGATAAATTCCTGCTGGACGACGCCGTGCCGCCGCTGGAACGGATGGCGGCTTTTGTGCGTCATGCCGGCCAGGGGATGGAGAAATACCAGTTTCGCCGCGGCTGCCTGGTGGGCAACCTGCTGCAGGAGGCCCCGCTGTTACCCGACACCTTTCCCGGGCGATTAAAAGCGATTCTGGCGGCATGGGAGTCGCGCGTGGCCCGCTGCCTGCACGAGGCGCAGGCTGCCGGAGCGATCGCCCGCGACGCCTCACCGGACGCGCTGGCCCAGGTCTTCTGGATCGGCTGGGAAGGCGCGGTGATGCGCGCCAGGCTGTGCCAGTCTGCCGCACCGCTTGACCAGTACTGGGAATTTTTTGCGCACAGTATGACAACAAAAACACCTGCACAGGACGGCGTTAGCGCCGATAACCCCCTTCCGACGAGGAATACTCTGTCATGAAAGCATTAGTTCTGGACCAGATCGACAACCGCACCGTCGCCGCCATCAAAGCGATCGACCTGCCCGCCCTTGCCGAAGGCGACGTTCGGGTCGCTATCGACTGGTCGAGTCTCAACTATAAAGATGCCCTGGCGATCACCGGCAAAGGCAAAATCATCCGTCAGTTCCCGATGGTGCCTGGCATCGATTTTGCGGGACGGGTGAGTGAAAGCCGCGATCCGCGCTTTGTTCCCGGTCAGGACGTGATCCTGACCGGTTGGGGCGTAGGCGAAAACCACTGGGGTGGCCTGGCCACCGAAGCCTGCGTCAAAGGCGACTGGCTGGTTGCCCTGCCGGCGGCGCTCAGCGCGCGCCAGGCGATGATCATCGGCACCGCCGGCTTTACCGCGATGCTGTGCGTTGATGCCCTCGTCAATGCGGGCGTCACTCCGGAAAGCGGGGAAATCCTGGTTACCGGCGCCAGCGGCGGGGTCGGTAGCACCGCCGTGGTGTTGCTGAAAGCGCTGGGCTACCGGGTGACGGCGGTATCGGGCCGGGAATCAACGCACGATTACCTGCGTCAGCTGGGCGCCGATGCGATCCTGCCGCGCAGCGACTTCGCGGAGACCCGTCCGCTGGAGAAACAGCTGTGGGCGGGCGCGGTGGATACCGTAGGCGGCACGATGCTGGCCAAAGTGCTGGCGCAGACGCAATACCGCGGCTGCGTCGCCGCCTGCGGTCTGGCCGGGGGCTTCGATCTGCCGACCACCGTGATGCCGTTTATTCTGCGCAACGTGCGCCTGCAGGGGGTGGACTCGGTGATGGTGCCGACCGCTGAACGCAACGCCGTCTGGCAGCGTCTGGCCCAGCTTCTGCCGGAGAGCTACTACCAGCAGGCGGCCACCGAAATCACGCTGGAGCAGGCGCCAGCGTATGCCGCAGATTTCCTCAGCAACACGATTCACGGCCGGACGCTGGTCAATATCGGCCAGTAATCCTCTTCTCCCGGCGCCCGTGGGGCGCCGGACTTCGAGAGGATCAAGGCATATCATTTCCTTCCCCACGGGATTATGATGACGCGAACCGATGCCTTTGCGAGTGGTAAAAAAGTAAATGGATGTCATAAGCATCATTATGGCGGCGGGTAAATCATCCGTTGACGTTGCGCTGTATACGCTGTTGCCGATTATGGTGATCATGCTGATCATCATGAAATATCTGGAGGTCCGCGGCATCCTCGATGTGATTGTTCGCTGGGTTGCCCCGCTGCTGAAGCCCTTCGGCTTAACCGGGATGAGCGCCTTCGCCCTGATCCAGATTAACTTTGTCAGCTTTGCCGCCCCGCTTGCGACACTGTCGATTATGGACAAACGCGGCGTCTCGGACCGGCAAATGGCCGCCACGCTGGCCATGGTGTTCGCCATGGGGCAAGGCAACGTCTTTTATCCCCTCACCCCTTTTGGTCTGCACTGGCTGGCCTCGATCGTTATCTCAGTGGTCGGCGGGTTGTGCGCGGCCGCCGTCGCCTGGCACGTCACCGGACGGCGCTTATCGGTCGCCGAGAATCCCCGCGCGGAAGCGTTACCTAACGCCGAGCAAAACAGCCAGGGCATACTGGCGGTGATCAACAGCGCCGGCTCCGACGCCATCCGCCTGGCGCTCGGCGCAGTCCCGATGCTGATCCTGTCGTTAACCATTGTCGGACTGCTGCAGGGCGCCGGGGCTATTGACCTGCTACAGCAGGCGCTGAAGCCGGTACTTGGCTGGCTGCATATCCCGCAGAACTTTGTGCTGCCGGCGCTGGTGAAGTGCGTCGCCGGGGGCACCGCCTACTTTGGCGTCATTTCTGAGCTGATCCAGCAGGGCAAAGTGACCGTCAGCCAGGTCAACGCCTCGGCCGGCCTGCTGATCCAGACCTTTGACCTCCCCGGTATCGGTATTTTTCTCGGCATCAGCTCACGGTTTGTGCGCCTGTTTCGCTTTGTCGTTCCCGCGGCGATCGTCGGCATCCTGCTGCGTACCGTTCTGCACCTGATCCTGTTTTAACGCCTCTGCTCTGGCC
>NZ_PJDK01000005.1:0-141867 GCF_002837615.1 Klebsiella sp. X1-16S-Nf21 | reverse complement strand
ACGCCGCTGCCGCGCAGCACCAGCGACTTGATGAGCCGGATATCATTGCAGCTGATGGTATTCTCCGGCGCAAAGTCATGGTGGCGATAGAGGAGCGCTACCCGCTCATGGACGATCAGCGGCGCGCCGGGCACGATATGCCGCTCCAGGCTGAGCTCGCCCAATGACAGCGCTTTCGCCCCCGCCAGGGGGTGGTCCGGGCGCATCACAATCCCCACCTCCAGTTCGGCAAAGGCCAGCACGCTGAGTCCGGCCTGCCCCTGCGGATCGAGGATCAGGCCGACGTCCAGGTCCGCCTGACGCACTTTCTGGCTGACGGTGTGGCTGTCGGCCACCTGCAGATCCAGCTCCAGCCACGGCCAGCTGGCGATGATCTCCGCCAGCGCGGCGGCGAAGCCCCCTTCCGCCAGCGCCTGCACCATCCCAACGCTGACGCTTCCGCGCTTCATCCCCTGCAGCTCATCAAATTTCTGTCGGGTCTGACGAAATTCCTTCTGCCAGCGCAGCAGATTGTCATACAGCAGTTCACCGGCGGTGGTCATCCGCAGTCCCTCCGGCAGGCGCTCGAACAGCGGGGTGCCGAAGGCCTCCTCGGCCTGCAGGATCTGGCGGTTAATTGCCGAGGCGGAGATATGCAGCTGCTCGGCGGCCCGGCGCAAGCTGCCGCAGCGGGCCACGGCGATAAAATAGTGGGCGAAACGGGAAAAAGGACTCATGGCACCCCTGTACTCTTTTTTGCAACAGCAGAGTGAATTAATGGTGATGGATGTGAACACCCTAATATGACAACAATAATCTCACAACAATAAAACAATCACCGATGTGAGCAGGAAGAGAAATCATGAAGACAATCACCCCCACGCCCCCCGCCCATTGCACCTTTGATCCAGAGGACTGGCTGCGGCTGGCCCGCTGCTGGCACCCGGTGGCCCGCGCCTGCGATATTACCGGCGCCCCGGTGAAAGCCACCCTGCTGGACGAACAGCTGGTTATCTACCGTATTAAAGGCCAGGTAGTGGTCGCCCGCGACGTCTGCCCGCACCGCGGGGTGCCGCTGACCCTGGGGTTTCATGAAGAGGAAGGTATCGTCTGCCCCTATCATGGCCTGCGCTTTGGCGAGGATGGCCGCTGCAACCGTATCCCCTCCAGTCCGGGGCAACCCATTCCGGCCAAACTGCATCTCACCAGCTTCGCCGTGGAGGAGCGCTACGGGCTGATCTGGACCTGCCTGGCCTGCGATCCGGACAATCCGCCGCCGTTACCGACCATGCCGCACTGGGACGACGCGGGATTTCAGCAAATCAACTGCCCGGCCTTCGAGGTGAAGGGATTTGCCGGCCGCCAGGTCGAAGGCTTTCTCGATGTCGCCCACTTCGCGTGGATCCACACCGACACCTTCGCCGATCCGGACAACCAGCAGGTGCCGGACTACACCCCGCAGGAGACGCCGTTCGGCTTTGTTGCCGACTACTGGAGCTCGGTGGGCAATTACCCGGCCAGCTCCGATTTCCGCGCGCCGGAAGGGTTCCAGTGGCTGCGTCACTTTGAAATGCATCTGCCGTTCACCGCTACGCTGACCATCCATTTTCCCGCCGACGCCAGGCTGGTGATCATGAACGCCGCCTCGCCGGTGTCGTCACGGGTGACGCGGATGTTTGCCCCTATTGCCCGCAATTTCGACCTGCACGTGCCGGTGGAAGACGTACATGCGTTCAACCTGCGGGTGTTCGAAGAGGACCGCCTGATGGTAGAAACCCAGCGTCCGGAGCGGCTGCCGCTGGATCTGACCCTTGAGGCGCATATTCCGGCAGACCGTAGCTCCATCGCCTACCGGCGTGGGCTGAAGAAGATGGGTTTTGGTGATTTCTTTCTGGTATGAGTGGAGGTCATATGCGCGACATATTCCCCGTGGTGGTCGATGGCCTGTGGCGTCAGGGCGCGAAAAATCTGGCCGTTCGTCTGGTGAGCGCCGAGGGGCAACCGCTGCCGGCGTGGACACCCGGCGCCCATATCGATCTCCATCTTCCCTGCGGGCTGATCCGCCAGTACTCCCTGACCGGTAGCCCGGCCGAACGGGATCACTATCTGCTCTGCATCGCCCGCGAGGCGCAGTCCCGCGGTGGCTCAGGCTATGTCCACGACACCCTGCGCCCGGGACAACCGCTGATGATCTCTGCCCCGCGCAACCACTTTCCACTGCACGAGGGCGGCCATGTGGTGCTTCTCGCCGCCGGGATCGGCATTACGCCGCTGCTGGCGATGGCCCACGCCCGGGCGGCGTCCGGCGCCAGCTTTACGCTGCACTATTACGTTAGCCGTGCGCAGGAGGCCGCCTTCGCCACCGAGATCGCCCGCCAGCTAACCGGTGGAATCTGCCAGATCCACTGCTCAGACGAGGGGCAGAGTCCGCGCCAGCGGCTGGCGCAGGATCTGGGGGCTCCGGACGCCGACACCCGGGTCTACTTCTGCGGTCCGCCCGGATTTATGGCCCGGGTTCGCGATACCGCGCGGGGGGCCGGATGGGAGGAGGCGCAATTGCACAGCGAAGCGTTCCAGCCGCCCGCCCCGACGGCAGCGTCGGCGGCGGACGGAACCTTCACCATCACCCTCGCCTCCACCGGGGAACGCTGGCCGGTCCCGGGGAACAAAACCATCGCCCAGGTGCTACAGGAGCATGGCGTCGCGGTGCCGCTCTCCTGCGAGATGGGGATCTGCGGCGCCTGCCTGACGCCGGTGCGGGAGGGAACCGTCGACCACCGGGATACCGTGCAGTCGGAGGCGGAAAAACAGGCCGCAGAGCAGCATATTGCGCTGTGCTGCTCCCGCAGCCTGTCGGCCAATTTAGTTATCGATCTCGCGGGATAAGCGGCCCGTCTCCGGCTGGTCAGCGCTGGCGACCGGTTTCACCCGCACGGCGGCGAAAACAATCACCATCGCGCTCAACAGCAGCAGACCGCTGCCGGTGAAGACGCCGCTGGCGCCGTGCAAATCAAACACCGCCCCGCCGCCGGCGGCCCCGGCGCTGATGGCCAGCTGAATAGAGGCGACCAGCAGACCGCCCGCGCTTTCTGCTTCATCCGGCACGGTGGTGGCAAGCCAGGTGGACCAGGCCACCGGCACCAGACCGAAGGCAAATCCCCACAGGGCGACCAGCAGCCCGTCCAGCATGGTCAGATGGCCAAACGTCACCATCAGCAGCGCCAGAACGCTCATCATCAACGGCACCAGCGCCAGGGTCAGGCGCAGGCTACGGCTCAGCAGATAGCTCGCCACCGAGGTGCCGATAAAGTTAGCGATACCGAAGCCGAGCAATATCAGCGAGACCCCTTCGACACTGGCCTGCGCCACGGTCTCAAGGAACGGCCGCAGGTAGGTAAAGAAGGCGAAATGGCCGCTAAAAATCAGGATTGTCGCCAGCATGCCGCCCAGCATACCGGGACGGCGCAGCACCCTGAACAGCGTGGAGAAGGTCCCGACGCTCTCCGGACGCATGGAGGGCAGCACCCACAGTTGCCAGAGCAGCGCCAGCAGGCTGGGTATCGCACAAAGAATAAATACGTTGCGCCAGCCGATCAGCTCGCCAAGATAGCTGCCGAGCGGCGCGGCTACCACCGTAGCGACAGACACCGCGGAAAAGATGATCGCCAGCGCCTTCGGCACATGGGCCGCCGGCACCAGACGCATCGCCGTGGCAGTGGACATCGCCCAGAAGCCGCCGATGGCGATCCCCAGCAGCAGACGGCCCAGCAGGAGAAACGCCAGCGAATCGGCAAAAGCGACCATCAGGCTGGAGACTATCTGCAGCACGGAAAAGAACATCAGCACCCAGCGGCGATCGATATTGCGGGTGGCGGTGGCGATCAGCAGGCCGGTGACTAACGCCACCAGCGCCGTCGCGGTGACCGCCTGTCCGGCCATCCCTTCACTGACCCCGAGGCTGCTGGCCATCGGCGTTAACAGGCTGGCGGGCAGAAACTCGGCCACGATCAGGCCGAACACCCCGAGGGCCAGGGCATAGACGGCGCGCCAGGCAGGTTTGGCGGGTGACAGGCTCGCGTCAGCAGCTATGCAGGAACTCATATACAACTCTCCAGGTTTATTAACATCCTGGTCATCTTAGGGCCTTACTTTCGGACGATATATGATGCATACTCTTCAGTTATTGATTATTCGTCCGGAATTACCATGAGCCAGCCTGGCATCGACCTGACCAGCGAACTGTTGCGCGGGATGCGCCTCTCCGGCGTTAACTACCGGCGCATCGAAACCGCACGCCCGTTCGGCGTCGGCTTTAGCGCCGTGGCGGGTAAAGCCCAGTTCCATTTCATCAGCCGCGGGCCGGTGCTGCTGCGCATGGCCAGCGGAGAACAGTTCACCCTCGAGAGCGGCGATGCACTGTTGATTCCCAACGGCGACGGGCACGCCCTGCTTTCTGATCCGCAGGCCACGGTGGTCAATGTGGCCCAGCTGCCCAGCGAAACGGTGTGCAGCACGGTAAGCTGTATCAACGCCGGCGGCCGCCCGGACTGCCCGGAGCGCGCCGTCATTTTCAGCGGTTGTATGGATTTTGAGCTCGGCGGCATGCAGCCGCTGGTGAAGGCCATGCCCGAGGTGATGCGGGTCAGCAGCCTGCTAAACACCTGGCCGGAGATCCAGCCGCTGTTGGTAGCGATGGAGCGGGAATCCCTCACCCGCCAGGTAGGCTATGCCGGGATCCTCGCCCGGCTGGCGGACGTGGTGGCCGCGCTGATTGTCCGTGGCTGGGTCGAGTGCGGATGTGGCAACGCCACCGGTTGGGTACAGGTCCTGCGCGATCCCCGGCTGGCAAAAGCGATCTATGCCATGCATCAGCGCCCGGGGGTCAACTGGAAAGTGGAAGATCTGGCGCGGGAGGCGGGGCTTTCACGCTCGCTGTTCGCGGAACGTTTTCTCGCCGCGACAGACACCACCCCCGCCCGCTATCTGACCGAGCTGCGTATGCGGCTGGCGGTGCAGTACATCACCCACGAAGGCCAGTCGCTGGAAACGGTCGCCTTCAGCCTCGGGTATCAATCGCTGGCGGCCTTCAGCCGGGCCTTCAAACGCATCACCGGCCAGCCGCCGGGGGCCCTGCGCGCCACAGCACGCTAGATTCAGCTTTTATGTAAAGCGATACACGCCGTTGCCGACGCGAAAGCGCTGCCCCTTAAGCGCCGGGTTGGCGACGCGAAACACCAGTTCGGTCAGCTGGTTAGCGGGTCCTTCGCGGAAAGTAAACCACTGGCCGCCCACGTCCAGTCCCTGCTCCCCCTGTGGCGGGAAGCCCAGCAGCGCCTGCCAGCGATCGCGTACCGCCTGCGGATTGACCACCTCGAACACCGCCTGCTCAAGCGCAATGTCGCCCAGCGGGTGCGGCACGTCCAGTTCCTGAGCGCGCAGCCGCGCCAGCCGGGTGGTATCGTCTTCTCCCCACTGCAGCACAAATGGATAGACCAGCCCGTCAGTGTCGCCATCGATGGTGAAGATCCGCCAACGGATGATATTGCCCTGCGGATCGTTGCGCTGACCATCGACAATCGGTGATACCGCCAACCCCTTGCGACGCAACTGGTCATGAGTGGCGTCGATGTCGTCGCTGCGCAGCGCCACCCGAAACAGCGCTTCGTTCTCCGGCAGCAACCGCTCGGCATCCCGCGAAAGCAGGAACCTGTCCGTCGCGGCGCGCAGTTCGTCCGGGTCGGAAATGGCGAGAAATTCGATATAGGTCAGGCCAAAATAGCTCAGCGCATTGCGGGTTCCCCACCCCGGATGTCGCCCTCCGGCCACCGCCCGCAGCTGCTGGTCGGCAAAGGTCTGAATGGCCGCTTCCGGCTGATTCACAAACTGTACTGCGTGGTCCCACTGCAAGGTTGCCATGATCTCTCCCGCGATTGTGCCTGTTCAGGCGCCTGCGGCAAAAGATAGTGCTGGGGTGAAGGGAATGGCAAACAAGAATTAAATATATCGAAAGCTGGATAAGTGATTTATATCAACGCGGTATGTTGAGTCTAACCGGTGATGAAACGGCGGGCTAAGAACCGCCCGCCGGAGGGATCAGACCGACCCTTCTTTCTCGATCACCAGAATACGCGCCGCCCCTTGCGGATGGGCGACATGCTCGCATCCCACTTCGGCGTAGAAGATATCGCCGGCGTTCAGCATGATGACCTGCTCCTCGCCGTCGACTTTCACATGCATCGCCACCTGACCATCCATCACGGCAAACACCTCCTGACCATCGTTGATGTGCCAGATATAGGGTTGGTCGGTCCAGTGCAGACGCACGGTGGTCCCGGAAAAATTGGCGATATCCAGCGCGCCCCACGCGCGGTCGGCGGTGAAATCTTTACTGCTCCAGCTCTGCATGATGGTGTCCTGTGGTAAGGGTTATTTTTTCTGCCAGTTTGCCCAGGGATCCGCTTTCTCCACCGGCGCGTCATCATCAAGGGAGGCGAGATACATGGCCTCTACCTCTTTGCGCGCCCACGGCGTCCGGCGGAGAAATTTGAGGCTGGACTTAATGCTGGGATCGCTTTTAAAGCAGTTAATGTTGACCTGGCGGGCCATTTCCGCCCAGCCATAGCGCGCCACCAGGGCATTGAGCAGCGCTTCCAGCGTCACGCCGTGCAGGGGATCTTTCGAGCTGTGCATTACGATACGTCCGTTCCGCATTAAAAAAGTGCGCCTACCTTACTGGCTCTGACCGACGGGCGCAACCGGCTTCATTACGCGCTTTGCGCCTATATCTATTTAACGCAAAAGCACTGAACCCCGCGCGGTCATAAATTAGAAAATAACGTTATTGGTTGCTTATTTGGCCTTGAGGCAAGCTGTGTTCAGCCCCGGACAGAGGAAATCACCATGCGCTGCTGTTGTGCCCGAACCCTGAACCTGAATCAACCCATAACTTATTACCCCGTTTTCGGAGAACACAATGAACGCGACCACCCTGCCGATTCTCGACCTGGCCCGCTACGCGGACCCCGCGGATAAAGCGGCCTTCCTGGCCGACCTGCGTCACGCCGCCCGCGACATCGGCTTCTTCTATTTGATCAACCACGGTGTGGACGACGCGCTTCAGTATGAAGTTCAGCGCCAGTCCCAACGCTTTTTTGCCCTCGATGAAGCGCAAAAACAGCAGGTAGCGATGATCCACTCCCCGCATTTTCGCGGCTATAACCGCGCGGCCTCAGAGCTGACGCGCGGCCAGCCTGACTGGCGAGAGCAGTTTGATATCGGCGCCGAACGCCCGGCGCTGACCCTCAGCGACGATGCCCCGCGCTGGCAGCGCCTGCAGGGTCCGAATCTGTGGCCTGACGCCCTGCCGTCGCTTAAACCGGTGTTACTTCACTGGCAACAGCAGATGACCCAGGTGGGCATCCGCCTGCTGCGCGCTTTTGCCGAAGCCCTGCAGCTCCCGGAGAATGCCTTTGACCGGCTCTACGGCGAGAAACCCAACGAGCATATCAAACTGATCCGCTATCCCGGCCAGCAGGAGACCCAAAGCAGCCAGGGCGTCGGCGCCCATAAAGATTCCGGTTTCCTCAGCTTCCTGCTGCAGGACGAACAGAAAGGACTGCAGGTAGAGGTCGCGCCTGGACAATGGATCGACGCCGTGCCGCTGGCCGGCAGCTTTGTGGTCAATATTGGCGAACTGCTGGAGCTGGCGACCAACGGGTATTTGCGCGCCACCGTCCATCGCGTGGTGTCGCCGCCGGCGCAGCAGCAGCGCCTCTCCATCGCTTTCTTCCTCGGCGCCCAGCTTGACGCGGTGGTGCCGGTTTACACCCTGCCGCCCGAGCTGGCGCGTGAAGCGCGAGGTCCGGACAGCGACCCGCACAATCCGCTGCTACGCGATGTCGGCTGGAATTATCTCAAGGGCCGTCTGCGTTCCCATCCGGACGTGGCGGAACGCTACTATCAGGACGTGTTTCGCGAACGCGCCGAGCAATTGATCGTTTAACCATAACTAAAAAGGAACACACCATGAAATATGCCGCTTTTAAACTGGCAGGGGTCGCACTGTCTCTTTCTCTGGCATGGACGTCTGCCCAAGCTGCCGCGCTGCGCGTCGCCGCGGACCCGGTTCCCCACGCGGAGATCCTCAACTACATCAAAAAAATCGATCCCAGCCTCGATCTGAAGGTGGTGGAGCTGACCAGCGGGGTCAACGCCAATGAACTGCTGGCCAGTGGCGATGTGGATGCCAACTACTTCCAGCATGTTCCCTATCTGAAGGATCAGGAAAAAGCGCTGGGTAAAACCTTTGCCGTCGCGGCCACCGTGCATATTGAGCCGCTGGGAATTTACTCGCATAAGCATAAAGATTTCTCATCACTGCCGGAAAACGCCACCGTGGCGGTGCCGAATAACACCACCAACCTGAGCCGGGCGCTGTTCCTGCTGCAGGCGCAGAAGCTTATTAAGCTGGATCCCAAATTTACCGACCCGGCCACCACCCTGGCGACGCCGAAGGATATTGTCGAGAACCCGAAACACCTGAAGATTCTGGAGATTGAATCACCGCAGATCCCGCGTTCCCTCGACGATGTCGACCTGGCGGTGATTAACGGTAACTACGCGCTGGAAGCCGGCCTGGTGCCAGCGAAAGATGCCCTGGGGCTGGAAAGCGCCGAGCATAATCCGTACGCCAATATTCTGGTGACCACCCCAGCCCTGGCGAATGACCCGCGCATTAAGGCGCTGGCGAAAGATCTGACGTCACCGCAGGTGGCGGAGTTTATCCGTAAAACCTACAACGGCTCGGTGATCCCGGTGGCCCCTCAGTCATGATAACCATCGAAGGGCTGAGCAAAACCTACGCCGGAACCGGCCGACCGGCGCTGAACGATATCGCGTTGCAGATACCGAAAGGGGCAATATACGGCATTCTCGGGCGCAGTGGCGCCGGCAAAAGTACGCTCATCCGCTGTCTCAATTTACTGGAGCGGCCCACCTCGGGCCGCATTCTGGTGAACGGACAGGATATTACCCAGTTGAACAAGGCGGCGCTGCGGGATTATCGCCTGCGCACCGGGATGATTTTCCAGCACTTCAATCTGCTGCATGCCCGCACCGTCGCTGACAACATCGCGGTGCCGCTGGAGATTGCCGGAGTGCCGAGGGCCGCTCGCGAGGCCAGGGTGCGCGAACTGCTGGAGCTGGTGGATCTCAGCGAAAAGGCCGCCGCCTTCCCGTCGCAGCTTTCCGGTGGGCAAAAACAGCGCGTCGGCATCGCCCGGGCGCTGGCCGCCCGGCCGGAAGTGTTGCTGTGCGATGAGGCGACCAGTGCGCTGGATCCCGAGACCACCGCCTCGGTGCTGGCCCTGCTGGCGGATATTAACCAGCGCCTCAATCTGACCATCGTGTTGATTACGCACCAGCTGGAGGTGGTGAAAACCATTTGTGACCACGCGGCGCTGCTGGAACAGGGCGAGATTGTCGAGAGCGGTAAACTCGCCGACCTGCTGGTGACTCCATGGTCGCGGCTGCGCCAGTCGCTGCTGCACGACCCGCAGGCTGAACAAGATTTTCTTACCCGTCACGGCGTTCAGGGGAGGCCATTATGCGGAGTAGCATGAGCTGGGAAGATTTGTGGCCGTTATTACTCGACGGCACGCTGGATACGCTTTATATGGTGGGCCTGGCGGCCCTGTTTACCGTGCTGATCGGGCTGCCCACCGGCGTGCTGTTATTTATTTCCCGCGCCAACGGGCTGGCGCCGATGCCGAAACTGAACGCGCTGTTAGGCGCGGTGATCAACATCGGCAGGTCGCTGCCGTTTATCGTGCTGCTGATCGCCCTGATCCCCTTTACCCGCCTGATCGTCGGCACCACGCTGGGCAGCACCGCCGCCATCGTGCCGGTGACCATCGGCGCCTTTCCGTTCTTTGCCCGTCTGACGGAAAACGCGCTCGACGAGGTGGACTACGGGAGAATCGAAGCCATTCTGTCGATGGGCGGTAACGTCTGGCACGTGATTTTTAAATCCCTGCTGCCGGAAGCCCTGCCAACGCTGCTGGCCGGGATCACGCTGACCATCGTGATGCTGATTGGTTTCTCCTCCATGGCCGGTGTGATCGGCGGTGGTGGACTCGGCGACCTCGCCATCCGCTACGGCTATCAGCGGTTTAATAATGAAGTCATGTTTGGCACGGTGCTGATCCTGGTGGCGATGGTGCAGGGCGTGCAAATGGCCGGCGATCGGCTGGTGCGCAGCCTGGCCCACCGTCGCTAACCGTCAGACACTAGTTCCAGCCGCACTCTGCCGCCAGCTGACGAACCAGACTGGCGGCGTCACACTCGCGGATCAACCCCACACCCTGCCCGGCCCAGTGGGCGCCATACTCATGAACGCCCTGGGCTTTCGCGGCGGCGGCCAGCGCTTTGCCGATATCATACGCCAGCGGATAATCCGGCACGGCGCTCGCCGGACAGGCTTCCCCCATCGCACAGAAGGCATTCGCCAGACAGCGTGCCGGACGCCCGGATATCGCGGAGGTCAACACCGTACGTCCGTCAATGCTGTTGTTGATCGCCGCGCGATAACCGGCGTCGGCGGCGGATTCCGGACACAGTAAAAACGCCGTACCGAGCTGAACGCCCTGCGCCCCCAACTGCATTACGCTGGTGATCCCCGCCCCGTCCATGATGCCCCCGGCGGCTACCACCGGGATGGTTAGCCGACGCCGCAGAAGTTGCACCAGGGTGAACGTGCTCAGTTGGGCATCAGGCTCCTGCGGAGCAAAGATCCCCCGGTGCCCGCCCGCCTCATAGCCCTGAGCGACCACTACGTCGATCCCCTGCTGTTCAATCAGCAGCGCCTCCTGGAGCGAGGTTGCCGTCGCCAGGGTGACAATCCCCTGCTGTCGCAGACTCTGGATCGTCTCACGTTCAGGAAGACCAAAATGAAAACTCACCACCGCTGGCGACAGGTCGAGAAGCAGCTCCAGCATCGGCGCATGACCGATAAATGTCTGGTAGATCTCGCTTAACGAATCCGGTGGCGTACTGCCATAGCGGGCAAAATGGGGTCGTAAAGTTGTTGCCCAGTCGGCTTCCCGCCGGGCGTCGCGCCGGGGCGGCGCATGGCAGAACAGATTGACATTGAACGGACGGTCCGTCAGCTGGCGGGTGGCGACTATCATCGCTTCCGCCTGGGTAACGGTTGAAGCACCCAGCCCCAGCGAGCCCAGCGCGCCGGCATGACTTACCGCGGCAGCCAGCGCGGGGGTGGAGACGCCCGCCATCGGGGCCTGAATCAGGGGATAATCAATATCAATAAGCGAAAGTAGCGGGTTGCTCATGGTTTCCTCATGCATTAGCGGTGCCGGAGGCTTACCATCTCCTTTAAAGATGGTAAGATCAACATCATTATCGTATTGAGAAGAAAAATATGAACCACAGCACACTAGAGATCTTCATTCAGGTGGCAGAAACGCAGAGCGTCACCCAGGCAGCAAAACGGCTGGGCCGCGCACAGTCCAATATCACGACCCGCATTCAGCAGCTGGAAGAGGAGCTTGCCGTTGAGCTCTTCGTTCGCGGCAACAAAAAAATGGTGTTGTCCCCGGCAGGCGTGCAGTTTCTCAGCTATGCCCGGCGGATCCTGAGCCTGGCGGAAGAGGCAAAGCAGGCTCTGCATCCGACAACCCCAGGCGGCAGTCTGCGTCTGGGCGCGATGGAGGCGACCGCCGCCAGCCGGCTGCCGCCGCTGCTTACCCGCTTTCAACAACGGTGCCCGCAGGTGGATATCACCCTCATCACCCAACCGACCCGCCAGTTAACCGAGGGAGTGTTAACCGCCGCCCTCGATGCCGCGCTGGTCTGCCTGCCGCCTGGGGCCGATGGTCAACCGGCCTGTCCCGCCGAGCTGGCATGCACCCCGGTGTTTTATGAAACGCTGATGCTGGTCCGTCCGCAGACCCCGGGCCCGCTGCGGTTCGCGGCATTCGCCAGCGGCTGCAGCTACCGCGCGCTGGGCGAACGCTGGCTGGCGGAGCAGCAGGCGGCCGTCGAGGTGCATGAGGTCAACTCCTATCACAGCATGCTCGCCTGCGTGGCTTCCGGACGCTACGCCTGCCTGCTGCCGCAGAGCGTGCTGTCGCAGATGACGCTTCCCGAAAACTGCCTTAGCGAACCGCTGTGCGAGGCGACCACCCAGCTTATCTGGCGCAGCGGCTTGAACGCCCCCGCCCTGAGCGAGTGGCGCAAGCTGCTGCAAAGCGTGGCGATTGGCTAAGCCTGGCGTTCGGTAAAGACCAGCCCTGCGGCAATCAGCAGCGCCAGCGCCGCGGCATAGAGCGCCGGGTTAAATGAAGCCGCGATCTGATACAGCGCGCCGGCGATAAGCGGCCCGGCAATCTGTCCCACGCCGTACAGTGCAGTCATCGCGGCAATCATATTGAAGCTCACCTGATGGCTGAGACTTTTCGCCTTCGGTAGCGCAATGGTGACGGTGCCCATAAAGGTAAAGCCCACCAATAGCGCGCTTAGCACGCAAAACAGCAGTGAAGCGCTGCAGGCTGGAAGGATCACGCCAAGCGCCTGGACGATCAGGTTGCGGGTCAGCGCCTGCCGGTACCCCCACTTTAGCACCAGCTTATGCCAGATAAGGCAGGACGGCGCGGCCGCCAGACCAAACAGCGCCCACAGATGGACCGGGTCAACGCTCTGCAGCGAACCAGACAGAAACAACGGCAGATAAGTGGCGGTGATGATATAGCCGAAGCCCGCCAGGCCGTAAACCATCAATAGTCGCCACGCCGCGCGACGCGTATCGCTCCCGGCCTCAGGCAAGGAGGTCTCAACATGGGAAACCCTCACCAGTGCAGCCGGCGGAGTCAGCAGCCAACGGATCGCCAGCGCCAGCAGCAGACCGGCGCATAATGCGCAGAGCAGCCAGATCTGCTGGCTGGTGAGGCTCAGGGCATGTCCAAGGGCGATCCCCTCCGCAGAGATAAATATCCCCAGCCCCACCCCGGCATACAGCAACGGCGCCCCGTGATGATGGCCCATATGTTCCAGCAGCCACAGCGAACCGGCAATCAGCGTTATCGCGCTCAGCGCGCCGGCGACGGCGCGCAGCGCAATAATGGTCCACGGCGAGCTCACCCAGGCCAGCAGCGCCAGGCTGGCGATGGTCAACCCGGCGGAGATAATGCTCAGTCGGCTGGCGGCCCCAGGCTGCACCCGCGCCAGCAGCAACGCGCCGACCAGATAACCAGCGTAATTGGCCGACGCGGCGAGATTGCCCTGGTGCAGGGTCAACAGACCTTCATTAAGCATCAGCGGCAGCACGCCGGTGAAGGCAAAGCGCCCGTAGCCCATGCCGATCATCAGTACTATCGACCCAGCCAGTGCCAGCCATATGGCCTGGCGCGATCTGTTATTCATCCACCACCTCACAATGATTCTCATATTAAGAACAATAGTATTTTATAATTCTTTTTTTATTATGATTAAGAGAGAATGTCGGCGCAAGGCGGACGTTAATCCGCTATGGTATTGACAGAGAGAAAATGGCGCCCGGGCACGTCTTAACACACGCCGGGCCGATTTACCGGTACAGTATCAACTTGAGCTTTTGCTTACGGGAGCCATTATGTTGTTCAGCCATATGCGTATTGCCAGACCGGTCAGTGAACTGGACGCCACCGCCAGCATGTATTGCGCCGGGCTGGGGCTTCAGCAACTCGGCAGCTTTACCGATCATGAAGGATTCAGCGGGATTATGCTCGGCGCGCCCGACGCGGGCTGGCATCTGGAATTCACCCACTGTCGCCACCATCCCGTCACTCCCTCGCCAGGAGATGAAGATTTGCTGGTGCTGTATTACCCACAGCAGGCGGTATGGGAAGCACAGTGCGCCGCCATGGACGCCGCCGGGTTTCTGCGGGTCACGGCGTTTAACCCTTACTGGGAGGTCAATGGCGTCACTTTCGTCGACCGCGACGGCTATCGCACCGTATTGCAAAACCGCGCCTGGGGAGAAGTACGAAGCGCTTCCCATCAAGAGGAGAATCAATAACCTCCCCTATATGCCCTGCGCCGCGTCCGGCGCGGGCGCTATGGCTCTTCCGCCCGCAGCCACGGCGTCACCGTGAGCCCGGCCAGCAGCCCTTCCGGACTGAGCAATCGGGTGACCGTCTGTCCCCACGGTTCGTCGCGCGCCGCGACGAGCAGGCGGTATCCTTGCTGCTGCAGCCGCGCCGTCGCCGCAGCCAGGTCGCGGACCTCAAACTCAATCCATGCCTGCGGCACCGGCTCCGTCTCCGGCCACTGGTCCTGACCAAAACAGGACTGCGCCGCCTGCGCCAGCGGCCACAGCGCGAAATGTTTCACCCCGCCGATGGCATCCTGCTCGCTGAGGAGATACGCCTCGTTACCCGGCATCGGCTTTAGCGGCAAACCCAACGCCTGACAATAGAAGTCACGGCTTTGCGACGTGCTGCGGGTGATGGGACCGAAGCCCGCAATGAACAAAACGTCAATATCAGCGAAATCGTGGGACATGTTCTCTCCTGAACGCGGTGGTAAGCTAACGCCATCATGCCCGTACGCAGGCGCCAGCGGCAAACCCGATTAATGGCGGGCGCATGCACAACATCATCGACGGTACAGACCGTTGCGCCCCTTCGGACAGACGGCGACTTCATCGGTGACAGATAAAACGCCCTCGCGACTCGCCAGCGTCCTCGCGGCGCGCTATGCTAAACATCCCTTGTATTAATCACTTATCCCTATGAGCACTTCCGTCAGCACCACGCAACTCAATTTGCGCATCATTTCGATCGTTGTCTTCACCTGTATCTGCTATCTCTCCATCGGCCTGCCGCTGGCCGTACTGCCGGGATACATTCACTATCAGCTGGGCTACAGCACCTTTGTCGCCGGGATTGTGATCAGCCTGCAATACATCTCAACGCTGATCAGTCGACCGCACGCCGGGCGCTATACCGATATCTGGGGCCCGAAAAAAGTGGTCAGTCTCGGGATCATCTGCTGTCTGCTGAGCGGAGCATTCACCCTGCTGGCGGTGCTTTTGCAGGCGACGCCGATGCTGGCCATCGCCGCGCTGCTGGCGGGCCGGGTGTTTCTTGGTGTCGGCGAGAGCTTTACCGCGACCGGCGCCACGCTCTGGGGGATCAAAACCGTCGGCGCGATCCATACCTCGCGGGTGATCTCCTGGAATGGCGTGGCGACCTATGTCGCCATGGCGATCGGGGCGCCGCTGGGGGTCACTCTTAACCACTATTTCGGCATTAGCGGATTTGCCACGGTGGTGGTGGTGGTGGCCGCCATCGGCCTGCTGTTTGCCCGCACCCGCCAGGATGTCAGCGTGACTGCCGGTGTCAGAGCGCCCTTTCACGCAGTGGTACGAAAAATTTGGCCTTATGGCCTGGGGCTGGCCTTTGGTACCGTTGGCTTCGGCGTTATCGCCACCTTCATCACCCTCTATTTTGCGGCGCACAGCTGGCAGGGCGCGGCGTTTACCCTCTCCCTGTTCAGCGTCGGCTTTATCTGCGTCCGCCTGGTGCTGGGAAATACCATTACCCGCTATGGCGGGGTCCCGGTCTCGCTGGTCTGCTTTGTGATCGAGTGTCTCGGCCTGCTGCTGATCTGGCTGGCGCCGTCAGCCTGGGTGGCTGGCGTCGGCGCCTTTCTCACCGGCTCGGGTTTTTCCCTGGTCTTCCCGGCGCTAGGGGTCGAGGCAGTCAAACAGGTGGAAGAGCAAAACCAGGGGACCGCCCTCGGCACCTACTCGGCGTTTCTTGACCTGGCGCTGGGACTCACCGGGCCGCTGGCCGGATGGGTCGCCGGCTTCTACGACCTCGCCACGCTATATCTGTTGGCGGCGATTGTCGTGGTGTTCGCTTTCCTGCTCATTTTACGCGTCCAGCGACAACAGCGAGCCGTCTCAGGAACGTAGTCAGGCCTGGCCCGCGGATCGCCGCGGGCAAAAAACGAATCGGCAATTGACGACGATTCGGCTTCCATGCCAACATCCTCCTCAGCGTCTGACAACAGATGCAAGGACGGTAGCGGAGAACAACAGAGATCGCACAACGATCCAGCCCGGCGCCGTAGTCCAATCCGAATCACTGACCCACACGGTGAATTCCTGATTCTGGCGGGAAACACAGACATGCACCAAAGTTTTAATCAGCGCGTTCATTTCTATTACTGCGTCCTGGTCGCGCTGAAGATGCACGGAAAGTCGAAAAAATCGGGCGGTATCAGAGGAAAGAATAACTTTCTGCTGAAATGGCTGCGCCGGGCGCAGGATAACAACATCTTCCCGCCCGATATCACCAGCGAAATTGAATGGCTGCGAGGTAAAATCATTCAGGCCGGTTACGACACCGATCTCGAACCGATGCTGGATTTTGTTTACGCCACCGCCAGCCGCGCTGAAGCGCTCAAGAACGCCGAATAAGACACTGCGCCCGTAGCGGGCGCAGTGTCTGTCCATCCCACCGCTTCCCTGAGCGTACCGACCAGACACGAAAACCCCACTGATGTTTATTCTTTTTGTGACACTGTCACGAAGTGGGTTACCGCTGGTAACATTCGGCGGCTGACAGGCTGCCTGTGGCGTTCTATGCTTTGCCCAGTGTTCCCTCACACAGGACCGCGCTATGGCTGACTGGAACCCTTCTTTGTATTTGCAATTTGACGCTGAACGTACCCGCCCCGCGGCCGACCTGCTCTCGCGTATTGCCCATCTGCAGGTTGAGCACGTTGTCGACCTTGGCTGCGGGCCGGGAAACAGCACCCGCCTGCTGCGCGCCGCCTGGCCGCTGGCGGCAATCACCGGTATCGATAACTCCCCGGCCATGCTGGCTCAGGCGGCACAGGCCTTACCCGACTGTGAGTTCATCGACGCCGATATTGCCCGCTGGCGGCCTGCGCAACCGGTAGACGTGATCTATGCGAACGCCTCTCTGCAGTGGCTGGCGGATCATGAGACGCTGTTTCCACATCTGGTGGCGCAGCTGGCCGTCAACGGAACGCTGGCCGTGCAAATGCCGGATAACTGGCAGGAACCTTCGCATACCCTGATGCGCCAGGTCGCCGACGAGCAGGGATTACCGGACCGCGGGCGCCAGCCCTTACTCCCGCCGGACGCCTGGTATGACATGCTGACCCGTCAGGGTTGTGAAGTTGATATCTGGCGCACCACCTATTTTCATCCCCTCGCTTCCCATCAGGCGATAAGCGACTGGTTGCAGGGGACCGGATTGCGTCCCTATCTGGCCGGCCTGGACGAGCAGTCCAGAAACGCATTTCTGACACGCTATGTCGAACTACTGGCCGAACACTATCCGTTACAGTGTAACGGAAAGGTGCTCCTGCGATTCCCCAGGTTGTTTATCGTGGCGCGAAAAATCGACGTCTAACCGGAATGAGCTCGTAAGCGTGGTAATGGGTATGGAAAACAGGGCGAAAAATCGTCCTGCTTATCAGGATGAAACATCCTGAACATTGCGATATTCAACCTCTTTCCCGGCATGCGACAGTGATTGCCATCTCAACACCCAATAACTGGAGTCACTGTGGAAAATAGCGCTGTTAATCGCAACACCCTGGCCGCCATTGCGCCAAAACTGGCCGAACTGACCGAAACGGTACTGTTTGGTGATATCTGGGCTCGCCGCGATCTGTCGCCCCGCGAACGGAGCCTGATCACCCTTTCTGCCCTGACGGCGCTGGGTAAAACCCAGCAACTGCCGTGGCATATTGCTCTCGGCTATCAAAATGGCCTGAGCCAGGCCGAAATCGTCGAGCTGTTCACCCATCTGGCGTTCTATGCCGGCTGGCCGGCGGCGGCCAGCGCCCTGACCTGTCTGAATGAGCAGGAGACACCATGCCCCTGACCCGCATATCGCTTGGCACGGCCTGGCGTCCCACGGAGTTTGCTCAATTGTCGGCGCTCTTTCATGAGTGTCTGGTGGCAGAGTTCGACGTGCCGTCAGCAGATAAATTTCAGTTTATCGAGCAGGCCGCCGACGAGCAGCGCATTTACGACCCGAACTACCTCAGCGACGGACGCAGCGCCCGCTTCGTGCTGTTTCATATTTTCGCCGGTAAACCGCGCAGCCGGGCGCAGAAACAGGGGCTTTATCGTCGGCTCTGTGCGCGGTTAGACGATGAGATGGCGGTCAGCCCGCAGGACCTGATGGTGGTTATCCAGTTTAACCAGCGGGAGGACTGGAGTTTTAGCGCAGGGAAGATGGTGGATGAATAACGCCGGCGGCGCCGCATGAGGCGCCGCGTTTCAGCACGATATCTTTGCTACCAGGCGAGATGATGCACCAGTGAGAGATCCCAGGCCGTAGCCAATAGTGAAAGAAACATAATCAGATTGACCACTGTGTCGAGACGTTTTTCCATCGTTGCTTCTCCTGAGCCGGTTTCCCCTGTTATAGCGGGAAAAGCTTAACAACCTCTTACCGCTTCAGGAACCAAGCGTGATCCTGTAGCGCACATAATCGTCAGCCGGGGTAAACTCATCATACAGATGACGGGCCGGATTATCACGACGCGTATGCCAGTACAGCCGCGACCAGCCTTTGTCTGCCCCTTCGGTTTGCAGCGACTTAATGATTGTTCTGGCAATGCCTTGTCCACGGAAGGCAGGATCGACAAACAGATCCTCCAGATAGCAGATGGGCGTGGTGACCCAGGTTCCCTCGTGAAGAATGCAGATGGCGAACCCCACCACCGTATCATCGACCACAGCCACCCTGCCCAGCACCGGGGAGTTCTCGTCCAGCATTCGCTGCCAGGTGCATTCGGTCACCTCTTCCGGCTGCGGGCTGCCATAGAAGCGGGTATAGCCTTCCCAGAGATTAAGCCATTCGGCTTTGTCGTGCGGCCGTATTTCCCGGATATCGATGACCATGCGAGTTTCCTTACAGATGAATGAATTAGCCTGCGAACATTGGCAGGGAAAATGGGTTCAAACCATTATTTTCCTGCACAGGCATATGTTCAAGCGGCTTAGCGGCAATTCTCTCCCTGAAGGGGCGATTTGGCACTAAAAGGCTTTTTTCGCAGCGGAGTAACAGACCGGCTTGTTAACTATGATAAAAAGTATGTTGTAACTAATGAGGTAGCTTTAAAACCCGGCCGCAGCCGGGTGAATGACGTCCGCTATCAGCACAAAGGCTGTACAGCATCGCGCATACCGCGGGACAGGATAGCATCGAGGTCGGCAGTCACCTGCTCCACCAGACCCGGGATCTGGCTCAAGTCCTGTTCCCAATGAGCCTCTACGCTGAGTACCGCAGTCACCAGCTCGCGGGTGCTCATCTGGCGATCCCGATGCCGGGCCCACAGCGTCTGATATCGCGTCAACCATTCGGCGTCATCCTGTACCGGATAGCGTTCACCCTCCCGCTCTCCCCGGTAAAAGGCGATCAGTGCTGCCAGGGCAAAAGTCAGCCGCGGCGGCAGTTGCCCACTCTTTTGCTGCCCTGCCAGCAGTTGCGGCAGAATGCGAGTGCGGTATTTGGTCATGCCGTTGAGCGCAATCGAGAGCAGCTGATGTTTAATATACGGGTTACGGAAGCGCCCGGTCACGGCGCTGGCAAATGACTCAAGCTCATCGCGCGGCAGATCCAGCACCGGAATAATCTCGTCATAAATCGCTTTTTCGACAAACGCGCAAATCTCCGCATCGTTCATCGCCTCACCCACGGTGTCGATCCCGGCCAGGAAGGCCACCGGCACCAGCGCGGTATGCGCCCCGTTGAGGATCGCCACTTTGCGCTCTTTATACGGCTTGATATCGTCCACAATGCGCACATTCAGCGGCAGTTTATCGAGACGCAGCTCGGCCGCCAGCGAGGCAGGCCCCTGGATCACAAACAGGTAGAAATGCTCGGCGGTATCAAGGAAGGCATCTTTATAGCCAGTCTGTGCCTCAAGGGCCGCCACTTCATCACGCGGATAGCCGGTTACGATGCGATCCACCAGCGTTGAACAGAAGGTGTTCGCCGAGGTCAGCCAGCGGATAAAAGCCTGCGGCAGCTGCCACTCAGCAGCATAGCGCAGCACCAGCGCCTGCAGCGCCTCGCCGTTATAATCGATCAGTTCGCAGGGAATAATCACCCATCCCTTGTCGGCCGCACCGGCGAAATGCTGGTAGCGTTCAAACAGCAGACGCGTCAGTTTCGCCGGATAACTGACCGGCGGCGCGTCGTCAAAACGATCCCCGGAATGATAGCTGATGCCCGCCTCAGTGGTATTGGAGAAGACAAACCGCATCTCCGGGTTATGCGCCAGACGTAAAAAAGCGTCGAAGTCAGCGTAAGCGCTGATCTCCCGGTTGACCGAGCGGATCAAGCGCGCGTCGCTCACCGCCTCACCTTGCTCGTTCAGACCGCGAATAATGGTGGTGTAAAGGCCGTCCTGGGTGCTCAGTGAAGGCGGGAAATCCGTCGCAATAGGACGGACGACCACGATGCCCGCATTCAGGTCGGTATGCTCGTTGAGGAGATCTATCTGCCAGTCAACGAATGCGCGCAGGAAATTGCCTTCACCAAACTGGATGATACGGTCAGGGTACTGCGCGCCGGGGAAATCACGACGGTTTAATGTTTTCACAATGGGTTCCCTCTAATAGTAGTCATACAACCTGAGTAATTGGTCCAATAAGTTATCAGGTTTTTCTACCAGTGAAACCCCGTTTTGATCAAAGCATTCTGCAATAGCGACCGTCAGGGCAAAAACTTATAGAACAGTGAGGTGGCGGTCATCTCTCCGTCAGGCATCAGCGCATAGCGCGGGATTTCCCCCACTTTTTCCCAGCCACAGCGGACATAGAACTGCTCCGCCCCGCTACCGGCTGCCGTGTCCAGCACCAACACCGTTTTCCCTTCCTGTCGGGCAACATGCTCTAGCTCGCTCATCAGCGCGTTGGCAATCCCCTGGCGACGGGCATTTTGGTGAACCAAAAGTTTGGCGACATCCGCACGATGGGGCTGGTTTTCCGGTTGGCGGGTAATAAGTTGCACGGTACCGACGGGCCTTTCATCCGCGTCGAGGGCCGCCAGCACGATGCGCTCCCCGGCCGCCACGCTGTCGGCGGTATGTTGCCAGAAAGTGGTGGCCGTGTGCGCGCTAAAGGGCAGCATAAAACTTACCGAGGCGCCGCCGTTGACGCAGCTTGCCAGGATATCGCTTAATGCCGGGAGGTGATGCAGAATATCGTCACGCGACAGCGTGCGCAGTGAAAAGGATGTGGTCATGGAAGCTCCCTGTAATTGACCACATCACTATGTTTTTAACCAAAAATTAACACAAGCGGATTCCGTATAGGATTTTCTTATGGTGCGCTTTCGGTTAGCGCTGGCATACAGATGCGATTGCGACCGGTCTGTTTGGCTTTGACCATCTCCTCGTCTGCCGCCATCAGCAATTGGTTAAACAGCTCCGTGATGCGAGCGTGCCCCACCTCGCGCGTCTCCAGCCCCATGCTGATGGTCAGGTGGATTGGATTCTGCCCCAGGCCGAAGGGTTGCGACTCCACCCCGTGGCGGATTTTTTCCGCCAGTAAATAGCCCTGCTGGGTACTGTCGACGACCGCCGCCACCGCAAACTCTTCACCGCCAATGCGGGCAACCATCCCCTGCTCGTCCACCAGCTGCCGAACCTGTTGGGCAAACTGGGTCAATACGCAATCGCCGCCTTCATGGCCCAGAGCATCATTCACCCGTTTGAAGCCATCGATATCCAGCACCATCACCGTCAGCAGCTTATCGGCGGGCAACGTCTGACGCTTCAGCGCCTCGCTCAGTCCGGAACGGGAATACACCCGGGTCTGAAAATCAAAATCGGCGCGCAGGGCCAGCTGTTTCACCAGCGTGTTAATCGCTTCGACACTGGAAGCGACAATCACCGGGCTAATCAGCATAGCGGCAATGCCTAGGCGGGTGGAGAACAGCTGCCACGGCTGCATTCGCGCATCCGGCGAAAAGTGAATTAACGAGTTGGCGACCAGCAATATCTCGCTGATGCCGGTGAGAAAGGTTAACAGGCAGGTCAGCGGCAGCGGATAACGAACGGCGCACCAGATCAGGGCCGGCAACGGGAAGGTAATGCTGCCGGCGCCGCCCACCGCCACGCCGAGGGCTATCGACAGCACCAGCGCCAGCGCGGGCAGCAGTTGGCGAAAACGAAAACCGCTTAATGCCGAAGGCAACGTCAGGGTCAGAATAAACGGCAGGATCAGCACCGCTGTCGAGAACTGTTCGCTAAACCAGTCTGCCAGTTGGGGAATAAAGGTGGCGCGTTCAACATCCACCGACCCCAGGGCGCCGACGGCGGCGCACAATAAGGCGGCAAACAGGCAAAAACAGAATAAATTAAGCGCATTAATCGGGCCGGGCATGGAGTCGGCGCGTCGCTTATCCCACAGCACCAGCTGCGCCAGCACCACAATAAAGACAATATTGGAGAAATTAATCAGCAATGAGGCAAAGCCCATCCCCCAGCGCGAAGTGAGTCCGTCATAAACCAGCATTGCCGCAAAACAGACGGCATAAAAATAGCTGCGATTAAGCCAGACATAGCGCGCAAAGATCCCGGCCATCACGGCATTGAGCGGCCAGAAGAATGAGAGCTCCTGCACCAGGCGCAGCATGGCCCCCAGAAAATGCAGTAGTAGCGTTAACGTGAATAATACCAGTGCGTCGCGCACGGGCTGCTCTTCACGAAACAGCGTAAATGACCGAATCGACAGTGAAGACATTCAGTAATTATCCGTCTAATTGTTTCAGGCAATTATTATGTTAATAATTAGTTAGCGGATTATCATAACATGAGAATATTTATCAGGCATACTCCGGCGCCGATCAAATGCAGATTACCGCACAGACGGGCCGTTCATCTGCAGCACCAGCCAGTGATGGATCACCTGCACCACATAGCGCTGCTCCTGCTCGCTCAGCGCGCGGCCGTGGGGAATGGCGTGCCATTTTTCCAGACAGCCGCGGCAGCAGGTGGCGGTCGCATGCTGGGCGATAAATACCGGATGGCCGCGCATCGGCGTCTGCTTACCGTCGTTCATCGGTTCGGCGGGCGCCAGCCGCTGGCGGATAAAATCCGCAGCGTGCTGGTCGATGATCTCCGGCCCCTTATCAAGACAGTATTGCCGCTCTTTGACCCCGAGTCGAAAGCGTGAACGAAACGTCGAGCGCGCCAGACGGGCAAACAACCGATCCTGCTCAACCATCAGAACACCGACCTCCCCATCCGCTGAGTCAGTTTTTCTAGCAGCGCCACGCCGGCCAGCGAGTTCCCGGCGTCATCAAGCTCCGGGCTCCACACGGCGATCGCCATCTCCTGCGGCACAATCGCCACAATTCCGCCGCCGACGCCCGATTTCGCCGGCAGGCCAACGCGCCAGGCGAATTCGCCGGCGTTCTGGTACATGCCGCTGGTCATCATCAGGGCATTCACCTGACGGGACTGAATGGGCGCGATAACCGGTGCCTCCAGGTGCGGGGCGATACCGCGATCGGCGAGGAACAGGAAGGTTCGCGCCAGCTCAACGCAGCTCATCTCCAGCGAACAGTAGTGGAAATAGTTCTGCAGCACGGTGGCGACGTCGTTATGGAAGTTACCGAAGGATTTCATCAGCCAGGCGATGGCGGCGTTGCGCGCCGAATGCTCGAACTCAGAACGGGCCACCACCGGATCGTAGGCGATATCGGCCACGCCGCTCAGGCGGCGGACAATCTCCAGCATCCGCTGACGCGGGGCGCTGAGCCGGCTCTGCAGCATGTCGCAGACCACCAGCGCCCCGGCGTTGATAAACGGGTTTCGCGGTTTGCCCTGCTCGATCTCCAGCTGCAAAAGGGAGTTAAAGGGTTGGCCGGACGGATCTTTCCCCACCCGCTGCCAGATCTCCTCTTCCTGATAGTGGTTCATGGCCACCACCAGGCTCAATACCTTGGAGATAGACTGGATGGAAAAACGTTCATGCGCATCGCCGGCGGCGAAGTGCTGCCCGTCTACCGTACTGATCGCAATGCCAAGCTTATCGCCGCTGACGCTGGCCAGCGCCGGAATGTAATCCGCCACTTTACCGCGGCCAATCAGCGGCCTGATTTCTGCCAGAATGGCTTCCAGCATTGCGTTATTGATCACCGCCGCCACATGCAGCTCCTTGCCCACCATCGAAATTTGGTGGGCGAGTATAGCAGACGTGGACGACGGTCGTCAGGGGGCTAACGTTGATTAGCGACGGTCTTTCCAGACGGTCTGCGCATTACAGAACTCGTGCAGACCAAAATGTGACAGCTCGCGACCAAAACCACTCTTCTTCACGCCGCCGAAGGCCACGCGGGCGTCGCTGGCGCAGTAGCCGTTGAGGAAGACGCCGCCGCACTCCAGCTCGCGGGCGAAGCGCTGGGCCTGCGCCTCGTCGGTGGTATAGACCGTTGCAGACAAACCAAACTCGCTGTCGTTGGCGAGGGCCAGCGCATGGTCAGCGTCGCGAGCGGTGGTCAGGGTTGCTACCGGACCAAACAGCTCCTGACGAAAACCGGTCATCCCGGCGGTGACATTGCCCAGCACCGTTGGCGCATAGTAGTTGCCCGCCCCTTCGATTTTTTCCGCGCCCAGCAGCAGAGTTGCCCCTTCATCAAGGGTCGCGGTCACCTGCTGGTGCAGTTCATCGCGCAGGTCGAAACGCGCCATCGGTCCGACGTAGTTTTGCTCATCGCGCGGGTCGCCCATCTTCAGCGCCGCCACGGCGTCGACGAATTTGCGGGTGAAGGCCTCGGCAATACCGGCTTCGAGGATGAAGCGTTTCGACGCGGCGCACACCTGGCCGCTGTTCTGATAGCGGCCGGTGACGGCGGCCTTTACCGCCTCATCCAGGTCGGCATCGTTGAGCACGATAAAGGGATCGGAGCCACCCAGCTCAAGCACGCATTTCTTCAGCGCCGCCCCCGCCTGGGCGCCAATCGCCTTGCCGGCGCGGACGCTGCCGGTGACGGTCACCGCCGCGATGCGGTCATCATTGATGATCTGCGAAACGCCGTCATTGGTGGCGTTCACCCAACCGAACACGCCATCCGGCAGGCCGGCGGCGGCAAAAATCTCGCCCAGCAGGCGGGCGCTGCCCATCACGTTCGGGGCATGCTTCAGCAGGTAGCTGTTGCCGGCAAGCAGGATCGGCACCGCGCCGCGCAGCACCTGCCAGACCGGGAAGTTCCACGGCATGACCGCCAGAATGGCGCCCAGCGGACGATACTCAATCACCGCCTGGTTATTTTCCACCTGGGTGGCTTCCGTCGCCAGCATCGCCGGGCCGTGCTCGGCGTACCAGTCGCAGAGGTTGGCGGATTTCGCCACCTCGCCGCGCGCCTGAGCGATCGGCTTGCCCATCTCGAGGGTGATCATCTGGGCCACCTCTTCCCCGCGGGCGCGCAGCGCGGCCCCGATGCGGCGCAGCGCATCAGCGCGCTCGGCGAGCGGCGTCTGACGCCACTGGCGATAGCCTGCCGCGGCGAGAGCGATAGCCGCATCGACCTCGCGTTCGCTGGCCCAGGGCAGCGAGGAGACCACCTCACCGGTAGTCGGGTTGACGGAAACCGCGTGCGTTGCAGATAAATTCATCGTTATTCTCTCTCTCGTTGCTTGCGAAGTAACCGTATTCTGGCTTACCTTTCCATTCATTGAAAATGAATAATATTAAGCAACGCATTCACAAAAGAAGAATAGTATGGACCTGACTCAGCTAGAGATGTTTAACGCTGTCGCCACCACCGGCAGTATTACCCAGGCGGCCCAGAAAGTGCATCGCGTGCCGTCCAACCTCACCACCCGCATCCGCCAGCTGGAGGCAGACCTCGGCGTTGAGCTGTTTATCCGCGAGAACCAGCGCCTGCGCCTCTCGCCTGCGGGACACAGCTTTTTGCGCTACAGCCAGCAGATCCTCGCCCTGGTGGACGAGGCGCGGATGGTGGTGGCGGGCGACGAACCCCAGGGGCTGTTTTCTCTTGGTTCGCTGGAGAGCACCGCGGCGGTACGGATCCCCACCACCCTGGCCCACTTTAATCAGCGCTACCCGAAAATTCACCTGGCGCTCTCCACCGGCCCTTCCGGGACGATGATCGACGGCGTGCTGGAGGGCGCCCTGAGCGCCGCGTTCGTTGACGGCCCGCTGGTGCATCCGGGTCTGGAGGGGCTGCCGGTGTTCCCGGAAGAGATGATGATCGTCGCCCCGTACGGCCACGCGCCCATCGCCCGCGCCAGCGAAGTGAACGGGGCCAACGTTTACGCCTTTCGCGCCAACTGCTCCTACCGCCGGCATTTTGAGAGCTGGTTCCATGCCGACAGAGCAACCCCGGGCAGGATCCACGAGATGGAGTCTTACCATGGGATGCTGGCCTGCGTGATCGCCGGCGCGGGCCTGGCGTTGATCCCGCGCAGTATGCTGGAGAGTATGCCCGGTCATCAGCAGGTTTCCGCCTGGCCGCTGGCCGAAGAGTGGCGCTGGTTAACCACCTGGCTGGTGTGGCGCCGGGGCGCCAAAACCCGCCAGCTGGAGGCGTTTATAGCGCTGCTGAACGAAGATCGGCAAACAGCGGTTTCTCCATAAACACGCTGAGCGGATCGGGCTGATACGGCGCAAACGCGCAGCGGGTCTGGTAGCCGTTGCGCGTGTAGAGGGTGATGGCCGCATGCTGATGGATACCGGTTTCAAGCCGCAGCGTATGACAGTCGCGCTGGCGCGCTTTCGCTTCCAGCGCCGCCAGCAGCTTTTCTCCCAGCTGCTGTCCGCGGTGCTGCGGATCGATATAGACCCGCTTCATCTCGCCGAAACCTTCCTCACTGAGGACGATAGCCCCGCAGCCAACGGCCTCGCCCTGCGCGCTGCGGATGACCAGGGCGATCACCGTCTGCGGCGGCAGCTGGCTGAGGTCCAGCAAATGGTTGCTCTCTGCCGGATAGAGTGTCTCCTGCCAGGCGTCGAGAGCGGCAATCAGGGCGGTAAATTCTGCGTCGGTGGGGGCGATGTCGGTAACGGTATACATAGGTGAACTCCTTTTTTTACGCCACTGTAGCGCGCCCTCGGCCCGTTTCCGCCATAGCATTAACTTATATTGCTGCCCACCTCTTGCGCTAACTCGCTGAAACACAGTAATTTTATCCCCTGCCGTTCGTACTTGAGATCTTAATATGCACACCAAAGCCCGTAAAGTGATGATTATTGGCGCCGGCAATGTCGGCGCGTCGGCGGCCTACGCCCTCCTCAACCAGAGCATTTGCGAGGAGCTGATCCTCGTCGACCTTAACCAACAGCGTGCCGAGGCCCATGCCCAGGATCTCAGCGATGCCGCGGCCTATCTGCCGGGGATGATGACCATCTCCACCCGGGAAGCCAGCGACTGCGCTGATGTCGATATCGCGGTGATCACCGTTTCCGGCGGTGCGCTGCGCCCCGGTCAGAGTCGGCTGGATGAACTGACCACGACGGCGAAGATTGTGAAAAGTATTGTGCCGACGATGATGGCCAACGGGTTTAACGGCATCTTTCTGGTGGCCACCAACCCCTGCGACATCATCACCTGGCAGGTATGGCAGCTCTCTGGCCTGCCGCGCAGTCAGGTGCTGGGCTCCGGGGTCTGGCTGGATACCACCCGCCTGCGTCGCCTGCTGGCGCAGGAGCTGGATATTGGCGCCCAGAGCATCGACGCCTTTATCCTCGGCGAGCATGGCGATACCCAGTTTCCGGTATGGTCACACTCCTCGGTGTATGGCTCGCCGATCGCCGACCTCTACCAGCAGCGCACCGGGCACCCGCTCAACCGCGAGGCAATGGCCGAAAAAGTACGAAAGCTGGGGTTTGAGATCTACGCGGGTAAAGGCTGCACTGAATATGGCGTGGCAGGCACCATCGCCGAGATCTGCCGCAATATCTTCACCGGCAGCCACCGCGCGCTGGCGGTCTCCTGCATTCTTGACGGTGAATACGGGGTCAGCGGCGCGGCGGCTGGGGTGCCGGCGGTGCTGGCCCAGGGTGGCGTGGAGCAGATTATTGAACTGCAGCTGGCCGCCGAGGAGCAGGCGAAGTTCAGTCAGTCGATAGCGGTGATCAAGGCCAATATCGCCCGTCTGCCCTGACGGCAGCCTGCAAGTCAGTCAGCAATGATCAGCTGTGGGGAAAGGGTCACCAGCGCCTCGCGGGTCGCCTCCGGCAGATGGGCGTCGGTGACGATATCGGTCAACGACTCCAGCGGGGCAATATTGAACAGTGACCAGGCGCCGTATTTGGAGCTGTCCGCCAGCAGGATGCGCCGCCGGGCATTAGCCATCAGATCACGTTTCAGGGCAGCCTTCTCCTCCGTCGGGGCGGTGATCCCCTTCTCGAGGTCCCAGCCGTTGCAACTGACGAAGGCAAGGTCCGGCCAGATGGTCTGCAGCAGGCGGCGGCCGTGATCGCCGATGCACGACTGGCTGCTGTCATCGATGCGCCCACCGATAATCGTCACTTCTATCTGCTTAAATTCCGACAAAAACAGCGCGATATGTAAATCGCTGGTGATCACCCGCAGCGGCAGATGGGTGATCTGCCGCGCCAGCTCAATCATGGTGGTGCCGGCGTCAAGCACAATCGCGTCGCCGGCCTTCACCAGCGCGGCCGCCGCGCTGGCGATAGCCTGCTTTTCCAGCGGACTGCGCTGGGCTTTCTCCAGCGTCGTCGGCTGGGAAGGAATAAACCGGTTCAGCGTCACCCCGCCATGTGTACGGCTGATCACCCCTTCCTGATCGAGTTTGATCAGGTCGCGACGAATGGTGGCCGGCGAGGCGTTGGTCGCCGCCACCAGCTGGTCGACTGTCACCAGATTATGGCTTTTCAGGAAGTCCATAATCTGCTCTAACCGGTTATATCCCTTCATGTTATCCCTGCGCGATGTGCATGGCGAGCTCAATGGAGGTTGCCATGCTCTCAGACTTCGCTTTACCTGTCCAGGCAATATCAAACGCGGTGCCATGATCCGCTGAGGTACGGATAAACGGCAGCCCGGCGGTGATATTCACCCCATCATAGAACCCGAGCAGCTTCAGCGGGATATGCCCCTGATCGTGGTACATCGCCACCACCATGTCGTACATACCTTCATGACACTGCATAAACACCGTGTCCGGTGGACAGGGGCCGGTGACCTCTATCCCTTGCGCCTGCATGGCGGCGACCGCCGGGGCGACGATGCGGATCTCTTCATCGCCAAACAGGCCGTTCTCCCCGGCGTGCGGGTTAACGCCGGCAACCGCTATGCGCGGACGCTGATAGCCGACCCGGCGCAAAAACCGATCCGCTACGCCAATCACCGTCTCGATTCGCGGCTGGTTGAGGGTATCGAGGAACTGGCGCAGGGCGATATGAGTAGTGATATGGATAACCTTGAGCTTCTCGGTATAGAGCACCATGGCGTAATCGGTGGTCTGCGTCAGGTGGGCCAGCAGTTCGGTATGGCCGGGGAAAGCGTGCCCGGCGAGATGCAGCGCCTCTTTATTTAGCGGCGCGGTAGCGATGGCCGCGACCGCGCCGTCCAGCGCCAGCGCGGTCGCCCGCCTGATGCAGCGAAACGCGAGGTCCCCTGCCTGGGCCTGAACTTCGCCAGGGCGCAGCCCCTGCGGGTCGCTGAGCGGTTCATCAATAACGTTGATGGTCGCTGGGGAAAAACTCGCCTCGGCGGGATGGTCAATGATGCGCAGCTCCGCCCGCGGCGTAATATTCAGCGCCAGGATCCGCCGCAGCGTCTGCGCGCAGCCCACCACCACCACCGGCGCGCCGCTCAGCGCCCCTTCGGCGAGGGATTTGATAATAATCTCCGGACCAATCCCTGCCGGGTCGCCCATTGTCACTGCAATCATGTTAGACACTCAGTTTCTCCTCAATAAAATTCACAACATTTAACAGCGTAGTGTCGGTGCCGAATCCCCCTGCTTTGGTCATCACCGGCCGTGACCAGCGACCGCCGAGAAAGTGCCCGTAAGGCACACACTGCGCCACCCGCCCACGGATCTGAAATCCGGTGGCGCCGAGCGCGTGCGCGACGGCGATGGCTACATCGCCGCCAGAGAGGTACAGGGCGCCCGGTGGGCACAGCGCCACCGCCTGCGCCGTGACGTCGGCAAGCCAGGCGCAGATGTGCTCCCCGTAGGCTGCGCGGCTGAGACCGCGTTCGTTACACTGGGCTTCAATCCCGTGCCGGGCGGCGTTATTCGGGCGGGTGGTCACCACGCAGTGATGACCCTCACGCAGCACCTCGGCGATCCGCGAGGCTTCCTCCTTCGGCGATCTGCTAAAGGCCTGTTCGACATCTATTTCGATCTTTCTCACTCGGGAATGAGCCTGCAGCGCAGCGACCTGGCGCTGCGCCATCTCGCTCATCGAACCAACCAGCGCCAGTAGCGGCCCCTGCTCGCAGCGGCGCAGGCGGCGCGCCAGCGCCTCGCAAAGTCCCGCCGAGCCGACCAGCAGGGTCTCCCGCGCATGGGGTGCAACGGCGTCGATCACCTGGTCCAGATGGCTGTCTTCCCAGGCGTCGACAATCAACACTCGCTTCTCCTCGCCCGCCGTCGCTAATGCCTCCGGAAGCTGGGCAGCGTTCAACGTCAGACAGGGAAGACGGCTCTGCATGGCGATAATTTCGCTAATCTCCGCCCGGCTCACGGGCGTTTTCGGATCGCTGGCAAATTCGGTCTGATCGAGGGCCACCCCATGCACATAGCAGCGCCCGTCCCGGGTATGCCGCCCGGCCGCCGGATACGCCGGGGCCACCACCGCCAGCCGGCAGCCGTGCGCCGCCATCATTGCCTCCAGTTCGCCGCCAAGGTTGCCGCGCAGCGTGGAGTCGATCTTCTTTACCTGCCAGTGCGGGACAAATCTTGCCGCGCCGCGCAGCAGACCGGTGACCTTGTCCGCCGCGGCGGCGGCGCTCATTGCCCGGCTGTCGCTGTTGAGAATTAACGCCCGGGCGGTTGATGGTTGCCCGGCGCTGAAGGCCACTTCCACCGACATGCCCGCCTCAGCGAGGCTGACACCGGCGTCATTGGCTCCCGTAAAGTCATCTGCCAGCACCAGCACCTGGTTATTACCATCGTTCATTGTTCTGCCTTGTGGTCGATGAAAATCTGAAACTGATTATATTCAATCATATTTGATTAAATGTGAGCAAGCTCAAGTTATTAAACTGCCGTATAAATTATAACTTTTCCCCACCAGACGAGTGACACGATTCATGAATGATTGAATTCAATCAATTACTACCAAGGAGAAACGCGTGGCGACGATACACAGCACAATCATCAGCGGGGCGGGCGCCTCAACGGCCCTGCTCCCGCTGTTGTCAGGTAAAACCCGCATCCTGCTGGTGACCGACCAGAACGTTGGCGCGCTGGAAGCGACCCGGGCGATCCATCGCCTGCTGGCGGCCGAAGGGCGTCAGGTTGAGGTCATTGACACAGTACCGGCAGAGCCCAGCCATCACGATGTGGCGCAGATTGTCAGCCAACTGGGCGCCAGTCAGCCCCAGATGATCGTGGGCATCGGCGGGGGGAGCGTGCTGGATGTGGCGAAACTGCTCTCGGTGCTCCTGCATCCTGAGGCGCCTTCTCTGACGGCCATGCTGGCAGGCGAGTTGCCGCAACGACGGATTAGCTCATTGTTGATCCCGGCCACCGCCGGCACCGGCTCCGAAGCGACGCCGAACGCCATTCTGGCGATCCCCGAGCAGCAGACCAAAGTGGGGATCATCTCCCCGGTGCTGCTGCCGGACTATGTCGCCCTGCTGCCGGAGCTGACCACCAGCATGCCGGCCAGCATCGCGGCGTCGACCGGCATCGATGCCCTGTGTCATCTGCTGGAGTGCTTTACCTCCACCGTCGCCAATCCGGTGAGCGACAACGCGGCGTTAATCGGTTTACACAAGCTGGTGCGGCATATCGAACGTTCGGTGGATCAGCCGCAGGATCTGACGGCGAAGCTGGAGATGCTCTGGGCCTCGTGGTACGGCGGCGCGGCGATCAACCATGCCGGCACCCATCTGGTGCATGCGCTCTCCTATCCGCTTGGCGGTACCTGGCACCTGCCGCACGGGGTGGCTAACGCCATTCTGCTGGCGCCCTGCATGCGGGTGGTCCGCCCCTACGTGGTGGCAAAATTCGCTCAGGTCTGGGATCTGATCCCCGACGCAGATCGCACGCTCAGTGAGGAAGAGAAATCCCATGCGCTGGTCGCGTGGCTGGCGGCGCTGGTGAAACGACTGCCCCTGCCGGACAACCTGGCCGCGCTCGGCGTGCCCAGGGAGAGCATCCCTGCTCTCAGCGCAGCGGCGCAAAACGTCAAGCGCCTGATGAACAACGCCCCCTGCAGCGTCAGCCGCGAAGAGATTGCGGCTATCTATCAAACGCTGTTTCCAGAACATGCCTAACAGGAGAAAGAAAATGAGGAGAGCCATTAGCGGCGTACTCACCGCCATCGTCACCCCTTTTACCGCCGAGGGAGCCCTTAACCTGCCAGCGCTACGCCAACAGGTGCAGCGCCAGCTCGCCGCAGGCAACGGGATTTTCTGCGGCGGCACCAATGGCGAGTTTTTTGTCCTCAATGAGGAGGAGAAGATCGCCGTCGCCAGAACCTGCGTGGAAGAAGCCGCCGGACGCGCGCCGGTGGTAGCGCATATCGGGGAGATTTCCACCCGCGAGACTCGCCGGCTGGGCCAGCAGATCGCCCGCCTCGGGGTTGACGCGGTATCGGCCATTACCCCGTGGTTCGTACCCTTGAAGCAGGAAGAGCTGATTAACCACTATACGGCGATCGCCGACGCGCTGAGCGTCCCGCTTTTTCTTTACAACATTCCCGCCCGCACCGGGAACACCATTGCTCCGGAGACGGCACGCCAGCTGGCCCGACACGAGAATATCGTCGGCATTAAGGACAGCGCCGGCAGCTACGATAGCCTGAAAGGCTTTCTTGACGCGGTACGCGACATTGACGGTTTCGACGTTCTGAACGGGCCGGACTCCCTTATCCATCAGGGGTATGTCGACGGCTGTTCGGCCTGCATCTCAGGGCTTGCCAACGTCGCCCCCGCGGAAATCAACGCGATCTGGTCGCTGTTTCACGCCGGAGATATCGCCGGATCGCGCCAGGCGCAGGAGCGCGTGACGGGCCTGCGCACCGATCTGTATAAGGTGGCGTTCTCACCCGCGGCAGTGAAAAAAGCCCTGCAACTGATGGGTCATGAGGTGGGCGACAGCCGCTACGCGGTGCAGTTTAGTGACCAACAGCTGCAGCAGATTAAAAATATCATTAATACCTACCTTCACTAATTTACGTATCCGCCCCCGCCATCACTGGCTGGGGCAAGGTCTTGTATTTGCGACGCTCATTGTCGCCAGTAAACAGGAAACGGTTATGAAAGTAATTTGCACCTCGCCCTCATTCGCCAAATACGACGACGCGCCCATTTCGGCACTGAAAGAGGCCGATCTGGAACTGGTCATGTTGCCTGCCGATGCCTCTATAGAGATGCTGGCTCAGCATCTGCCTGATACCATAGCGATGATTGTCGCCTTTACCGACATCAATGAATCTCTGCTGGAAAAAGCTCCCAGGCTTAAAATTGTCTGCAAACACGGCGTTGGTGTGGATAACATCGATCTTAACGCGACACGTCAGCGCAATATTTTTGTCACTAACGTTCCGGATGCCAATAAGCATGCGGTGGCCGATTTTGCTTTTGGTTTAATTCTCAATACTGCCCGCCAGATTTCTCTGGCAATCAGTGAAACGAAAGCAGGCAACTGGCCTCGTATTTTTGCCACTGATGTTTATGGCAAAACCCTGGGAATCGTCGGTTTAGGCCATATCGGCAAGGAAGTGGCGCGACGTGCGCGCGGATTCAATATGCGAGTGCTGGCCACCGACGCCTGGCCAGACCGAGAATTTGCACAGGAGCATCAGGTTGAATATGTCTCGCTGGATACCCTGACGGCGCAAAGTGATTTTATTAGCCTGCATACCCCTTTAACCCCGGAAACTGAAAATATGTTTAATGCCGCCCGGCTACAGCAGATGAAAACAGGGGCATTCCTGATTAATGTTTCCAGAGGCGGTATTGTTGATGAACAAGCGTTGTATGAAGCACTGAAATCAGGACATCTCGCCGGAGCCGCAGCTGACGTTTTTCTCGAAGAGCCTTGTGCTAAGCACCCTTTGTTTACCCTGGCGAATTTTGCGCCAACATCTCACATTGCTGGATATACGGATGGTGCAATAAGCAATATCAGCGCGCGCTGCGTCAACAATATAATCACCTGCGTCTGTCGCGGTGAACGTCCTGAAAACATTATGAATTCGCTGTAAATAACGAGGTGGGAAGCATGTCATTCCCACCAAAATGACGAACATCTACTCAGAGCCGAATATATGAACACGACAGCTAGCAATACTCGTATTCGCTGGTGGATAGCCGGATTAATGTGGTTGGCTATTGCCATTAACTATATCGACCGAACGGTATTATCTGCCGCAGCCCCTCATTTAATTGATGAACTGAAACTCGATCCCGAAATGATGGGCTTTATCATGGCGGCCTTCTTTTGGTCATATTCATTATTGCAGATCCCCGCGGGATGGTTTGCAGACCGCTTTGGTCAAAAGAAAGGACTCGGTATAGCAGTTGCCTGGTGGTCTATTGCCACCTCAATGATGGGCGTGGCAACGGGATTTAAATCACTTCTGGCATTGCGTCTGGCTTTGGGAGTTGGCGAGGCCGCCGCCTACCCCAGCAACGCAGGGATCGCCGCACGCTGGTTTCCGGATAAAGAACGTGCCACCGTATCCGGACTCTTCGATAGTGCGTCAAAATTTGGCGGGGCGATTGCCATGCCACTTATCGTCTGGATGATCTACACCTTTGACTGGCGACTGACCTTTTTGATAATCGGTAGTGTGGGCATTTTGTGGGTTATCGCCTGGTATTTTATCTATGCTGAAAACCCTGAAGAACATAAACGCATTAGCGCTTCAGAAGTACGTTTGATTCGTGATGGACAAAAACAACATCACGGCGACAAAACGGTATTACCCATGAAATGGTATAAGCTCTTGCGTTATCGTAACATTTGGGCAATGTGCATCGGCTTTTTTACCATCAACTACACCTCTTATTTCTTTATCACCTGGCTACCAACTTATCTGGTGAAAGAAAAAGGGATGGATTTTATAAAAATGGGAATGGTGGCCGCTCTGCCTTTATTATGCGGAATGGTTATTGAAATTTTTGCTGGCTGGGCCTCGGATCGCCTGGTACATAAAAAAGTGTTGTCTCTTACGGCCACCCGTAAACTGTTTTTGACCATCGGCTTGATCATGGCACTTTGCATCGGTTTTGCACCATTTACCGACTCGGTTTTCATGACCGTCTTTCTCTTGTGTGTCGCCAAATCAGGCACTACGGTAGCGGCATCACAGGTTTGGGCCTTACCGGGCGATGTAGCACCCAAAAACAGCGTCTCCATTGTCGCTGGGCTGCAGAATACGGTGTCAAATATGGGGGGCGCGGTAGGTCCTATCATTACGGGTGCGATCGTTGCTGCGACAGGATCATTCAACTGGGCACTGATTTTCTCGGCCATTCTGGTCGTGGTCGGGATAATCAACTACCTGTTCCTGATGGGAAAAATCGAACCTATCAATGATCAAGGTGAAAAATCACCGGTCCTGAATACTGCAGAACAACATTAAGCACAACCGCCCGGTAGAGGAAGCCACCGGGCGTAAACACATTGTTACCCTCGCAGGTAAACCGTTCCGCGCAGATAGGTGGTGGCCTGGCCGCTAATCAGCACCCTGTCGCCCTGCCACTGGCAGCGCAGGTCGCCGCCGCGGGCGGAAACCTGGCGCGCCATCATGGTGGTTTTCCCCAGCTTTTCGCCCCACCAGGGGATCAGCATGCTGTGGGCGGAGCCGGTCACCGGATCCTCTGGCACCCCTTCTCCCGGGCAGAAGAAGCGGCTGACAAAGTCATACTCCTCATCCGGCGCGCTGACGCAGATCATTTTGCCGAGCTTCTGCAGACGTGCCATATCGGTCTGCACCGCTTCAACCTGCTGGCGATCCGCCAGCACGACCAGATAATCACGCCCTTCCCGCACCTCGACGGCAGACTCAAGCCCCAGTCCGGCCAGCAGATCCGCCGGCGGGTTGTCCACCGGGGTGGTCGTCCACGCCGGGAAGTCGAGCGTCAGCCAGTCGCCGCTGCGGGTCACCCGCAGTTCACCGACAAAACGGGTGCTGAAGGTAATCGTCGCCGAGGGATGGTCAAGATACTCGAAAATAACATGCGCCGTCGCCAGGGTGGCGTGGCCGCAGAGGTTGATCTCGCCCAGCGTGGTAAACCAGCGCAGCTCATAGCCTTCGTCGGTGTGGACGAAAAACGCCGTTTCGGACTGGTTATGCTGTTGGGCCATTTTCAGCAATACATCGTCCGCTAACCACTCGCTGAGCGGGCAAACGGCCGCGGCATTACCGCCAAAGTTTTTATCGCTGAAGGCATCGACCAGATAAAATTGAATTTCCTGCATACACTGTCCTTACTTTTTTTACTTTCCTTCAACATGACACAAAAGCGCTCCCCTGACACTATCCATAGCAAAATTAATTGCTTAACCGCGGCCAGCCACTTGCAGCGAAATGAGATGCAGGTCACAAAATGATTGTCTTTTCGCCAGTAATCGTTTTAAGATCACCGTCACATCTTCCCTTGAATCACCCGTCCAGAGCTTATGACTACGAATACGGTCTCACGCAAGGTAGCGTGGCTACGTGTCGTGACGTTGGCCATCGCCGCGTTTATTTTCAACACCACAGAATTCGCCCCTGTCGGTCTGCTGTCCGATATTGCCGGCAGCTTCGGCATGGAAACCGCCCAGGTGGGCATGATGCTCACCATTTATGCGTGGGTGGTGGCGCTGATGTCGCTGCCGTTTATGCTGCTGACCAGCAAAATGGAGCGCCGGCGGCTGCTCATCGGCCTGTTTATTCTGTTTATTGCCAGCCACGTTCTGTCGTTTTTTGCGTGGAGTTTTGACGTCCTGGTGATTAGCCGCATTGGCATCGCTTTTGCGCATGCGGTTTTCTGGTCGATTACCTCAGCGCTGGCCATCCGTATGGCGCCGCCTGGCAAACGGGCGCAGGCGCTGAGCCTGATCGCCACCGGTACAGCCCTGGCGATGGTGTTCGGTATTCCGATTGGCCGCATCATCGGCCAGTATTTTGGCTGGCGAATGACCTTCCTGGCGATTGGCCTCGGCGCGTTAGCCACCCTTGCCTGTCTGGTAAAACTGCTGCCGACGCTACCGAGCGAACATTCTGGCTCGCTGAAAAGCCTGCCGGTGCTGTTCCGCCGCCCGGCGCTGGTCAGCGTTTATATTCTGACCGTGGTGGTGGTGACCGCCCACTATACCGCCTACAGCTATATCGAGCCCTTTGTCCAGACGGTGGCGGGCCTGAGCGGCAACTTTGCTACCGTGCTGCTGTTGATCCTCGGCGGGGCCGGTATTATCGGCAGCATTCTGTTCGGTAAGCTCGGCAACCAGCACGCTTCCGGGCTGATTAGCATCGCTATCGGCCTGCTGCTGGCCTGCCTGCTGTTGCTCCTGCCTGCCTCGGACAATGCACATCATCTGATGCTGCTCAGTATCTTCTGGGGCGTGGCGATCATGATTATCGGCCTCGGTATGCAGGTAAAAGTGCTGGCTTCCGCGCCGGATGCCACCGACGTCGCCATGTCCCTGTTCTCGGGCATCTTTAATATTGGTATTGGCGCTGGCGCGCTGGTGGGCAGCCAGGTGAGTCTGCATCTGTCGATGGCTTCCATCGGCTACATCGGTGCCATCCCGGCGCTGGCCGCGCTGGTATGGTCTCTGATGATCTTCCGCCGCTGGCCGGTATCGCTGGAAGACCATCAACCGCACCACTCCTGAGTTACCGCGATAAAAAAGCCTGCCGGCATGGCTACCGGCAGGCTGTTGTCTCTCATCCCATCCGGGGCGATCAGGGGTGCCAGGTCGAAATGATCTCCAGCACGCCATTAATAATAAACTGCACGCCCATACAGACCAGCAGGAAGCCCATCAGCCGCGAAATGGCCTCGATGCCGCCTTTGCCTACCAGACGCATAATCGCGCCGGAACTGCGCAGACAAGCCCACAGAATCACCCCTAACAGCAAAAAGATGATCGGCGGCGCCGCCAGTACCACCCACTCCGGGAAGTCCACGCCGTGCTTAACGGTCGAGGCGGAGCTAATAATCATCGCGATGGTTCCCGGACCGGCGGTGCTTGGCATCGCCAGCGGCACAAAGGCGATATTGGCGGTCGGTTCATCCTGCAGTTCTTCCGATTTGATCTTCGCTTCCATCGAATCGTGGGCTTTTTGCTGGGGGAACAGCATGCGGAAACCGATAAAGGCCACAATCAATCCCCCGGCGATACGCAGCCCAGGTATTGATATGCCGAATGTATTCATCACCACCTGACCGGCATACCACGACACCATCAGAATGGCGAACACATACACCGATGCCATCAACGCCTGCTTGTTCCGCTCGGCGTTGTTCATATTGCCCGCCAGGCCGAGGAACAGCGCCACGGTTGTGAGTGGGTTTGCCAGCGGTAAAAGCACCGCCAGGCCAAGCCCTATTGCTTTAAACAAATCGAACATAGTTAATTAAAGTCCCGTTAATATTCATTTTTTAAGTATTGTTTCGTTCCGTGAGTATACCGGCTTCGACACTTTCGCCGCCAGCCTGCTGATAAACCACTTCCGCTAAAAATTAACAAGCGTTAGCAAAACCACAAACAGTGACCCACGTCAGATTTTTTTATTTTAGCAAATCGTGGCATCGGCCAATTCATAATGTTGACTTATGATTGCCTGGGCAATAGTATCACCTGCAACTAATTACTTGCCTGGGCAACCATCATGAAAAGTACCAGCGACCTGTTTAATGAAATGATCCCGTTGGGCCGCTTGATCCAGATGGTTAACCAGAAAAAAGATCGCCTGCTCAACGACTACCTCTCACCCATGGATATTACCGCGACCCAGTTTCGCGTGCTCTGTTCCATTCGTTGCGAGGTATGTATTACCCCCGTTGAGCTGAAAACCGTGCTTTCCGTCGACCCGGGCGCGATGACGCGTATGCTCGACCGCCTGGCGTGCAAAGGCTGGATTGAACGGTTACCCAACCCCGCTGACAAGCGCGGCGTGCTGGTGCAGTTGACACCGGACGGCGCAGCCCTTTGCGAGCAGTGTCATCAGGTTGTGGGTCAGAAGTTACACCAGGAGTTAACAAAAAATCTGTCGGCGGACGAAGTCGTCGCGCTTGAGCAACTACTCAAGAAGGTCCTGCCGTAAAATAAGAAGAGGTAAGATGATGTCCAGACGTAATAATGACGCCATCACTATCCATAGTATTTTGTCGTGGATCGAGGATAACCTGGAATCGCCCCTGTCGCTGGAAAAAGTGTCTGAGCGTTCAGGTTACTCCAAGTGGCACCTGCAACGTATGTTTAAGAAAGAGACCGGCCATTCCCTCGGCCAGTACATCCGCAGCCGCAAGCTGACGGAGATTGCGCAAAAGCTCAAGCAGAGCAATGAGCCCATTTTGTACCTGGCGGAACGCTACGGTTTCGAGTCGCAGCAGACCCTGACGCGAACGTTCAAGAACTATTTCGATGTTCCGCCCCACAAGTATCGCATAACGAATGTACCTGGCGAATCCCGCTATCTGCATCCGCTAAATAACTGATGTTAATCGCCTGTATTATCAAAGACGTATTGAGGAAATCATGAAACTATTCGCTGCCGCAGCTATCGTACTCCTGTTGCTGGTCTCCAGCCTCAGCTATGCGGAGCAAAACACCACGCCGGTGCGTCAAAACCAGCGTGATACAATGATTATCCCTTCGGAACATAACGATTCGCCATTTGATTTCAATCATATGGCGGCTGGCAGTGATAAATCCGACGAACTGGGCGTGCCGTACTATCAGCAGCACGACCTGTGATGCCATTACACGCATAATTGTGTAGCCCCTTCTTCGGGGCTTTTTTTTATCCGCGCGCCATACCCGGCCGCACCAGACGTAAGCCGAAGACGTTAATATAGAGCCCGGCCATAATCAGTACCGCCCCGGTGAGCTGCAGTCCGCTCAGCGTCTCCCCCAGCAACAGCGCAGCGCTGGCCATCCCCACCACCGGCACCAGCAGCGACAGCGGCGCCACCCGCCAGGTCTCATAGCGCCCCAGCAGCGATCCCCAGATACCATAGCCGACGATAGTGGCGATAAATGCCAGATAGAGCAGCGACAGTATCGTCAGCAGATCGATGTGTTGCAGGCTCGCCAGCATGGTCTGCGGGCCATCAATCAGCCATGAGGCCAGCATAAACGGCAGCACCGGGATCAACGCGCTCCACACCACCAGCGACATAATGGGCGGCCGGGCGGCATGCGACATGATTTTCTTGTTGAAGATATTACCGCAGGCCCAGCTGAGCGCCGCCGCCAGGGTCAGCATAAAGCCCACCAGCGGCACATGCTCCCCGCCAAGGCTGCCCTCCACCAGCACCAGCACGCCAAAGATCGCCAGGGCGATCCCCGCCAGTTGCTTGCCCTGCAGACGTTCGCCAAAGACGAAGGCGCCGAGAATGATGCTGAAGAAGGCTTGCGCCTGCAGCACCAGCGATGCCAGCCCGGCAGGCATACCCAGGCCAATAGCGCAGAACAGAAAGGCAAACTGACCAAAGCTAATGGTCAGGCCATAACCCAGCAGCAGGCGCAGCGGGATGGCCGGGCGGGATACAAACAGCAGCGCCGGGAAGGCGACCAACATAAAGCGCAGCCCCGCCAGCATCAGCGGCGGCATATTGTGTAAACCCAGCTTAATCACCACAAAGTTAAGCCCCCACACCACCACTACCAGCAGCGCCAGCAGTCCATCTTTCCTCGTCATACCCTGCCTCTGTCGTTATTAGAATTTTTGTGAACAAAATCAAAGTAACCAAAAAGCGGCCGCCAGGATAGATCATTATTTTTGGCAGGCCAGGAAGTGCGCCCGGCGACCGGGCTGACCTGTACAAGGCGTAATGAGCATGTTATTTGTGATCGAAGACATAAAATTATAACAACATGACAGGCAAGGAAATCATGATCACCACTCTCAGGCGCTCCACCATCGCGCTGCTGGCATCGTCGTTACTGCTAACTATTGGCCGAGGGGCCACACTGCCGTTTATGACTATCTACCTCACCCGACGTTATCAGCTGGATGTCGATGTGATTGGCTACGCGTTGTCGCTGGCGCTGGTGGTCGGCGTGCTGTTCAGCATGGGCTTTGGCATCCTCGCGGATAAGTTCGACAAAAAGCGCTATATGGTGTGGTCAGTGCTGGTGTTTATTCTGGGATTTAGCGCGATACCGCTGGTCAATAACGCTATCCTGGTAGTGATCTTCTTTGCGTTGATCAACTGCGCCTACTCGGTGTTTTCCACCGTGCTAAAAGCCTGGTTCGCCGACCGACTGACGCCGGAGAAAAAAGCGCGTATCTTCTCGCTGAACTATACCATCCTCAATATCGGCTGGACCGTCGGGCCGCCCATCGGCACGCTGCTGGTGATGCACAGCATCAATTTGCCGTTCTGGCTGGCGGCCGCCTGCGCCGCCTTTCCATTGGTGTTTATTCAGCTGTTTCTCCAGCGGGATGTGGCCGTGGCCCAGCCGGGTGCTGCCGCCTGGTCTCCCTCAGTGTTGCTGCATGACCGGGCGCTGCTGTGGTTTACCTGTTCCGGGCTGCTGGCCTCCTTCGTCAGCGGCGCTTTCGCCTCCTGCCTCTCGCAGTATGTGCTGGTGGTCGCCAGCAGCGACTTCGCCGAGAAAGTGGTGGCCGTGGTGCTGCCGGTTAACGCCGCGGTGGTGGTCGCTTTGCAGTACGCGGTTGGCCGGCGGCTGAGCGCCAGAAATATTCGCCCGCTGATGACCTTCGGCACCGTCTGCTTTGTTATCGGCCTCGTGGGCTTTATGTTCTCTGGCGCCAGCCTGTGGGCATGGGGGATCTCGGCGGCGATCTTCACCCTCGGGGAAGTGATTTATGCCCCCGGGGAGTATATGCTGATTGACCATATTGCCCCGCCGGGGATGAAGGCCAGCTACTTCTCCGCCCAGTCGCTGGGGTGGCTGGGCGCGGCATTCAACCCGATGTTCACCGGGATGATCCTCACCCATCTGCCGCACTGGTCGCTTTTTGTCATTCTTATCGTGGCGATTGTCGCCGCCTGGCTGATGATTTTCCGCGGGATGAATGCCCGTCCCTGGCAGCCGGATTGTCCGCTGGCCAACGCCTGACGCCAGCTGGCATGCGGCTGTCGGGTTGATGTCGGGCCGTTGTCGGGTCGCTGTCGTGGTGGCTGGCGGCCCGGTTCACCATACTCCATCACAGGTTTACATCCGCAGAACGTCATGGAGCATACGAATATGAACAGCAACAATCAGGTCAAACAATTACGGCTACAGCGCGCCTGGTCCCAGGAGCAGCTGGCCGAAATGGCGGGTCTCAGCGTCCGCACGATCCAGCGTATTGAGAATGGCGAACGCCCGGGACTGGAGACTCTCAGCGCCCTCGCCGCGGTCTTTGAGGTTACGGTGGCCGAGATCGGCGGCGAAGCCTCGCGGGAGGGTGCGCCGGGCCCGGAAACCTCGCTGGATCTGCGCATAGAGGAAGCCAAAGCGCGGGTGCATCAGGAGAGCCGCTTTTTCCGTTCGCTGTCGGTGGCGGTGGTAGTCTGCGTGCTGCTGGCGGTGCTCAACCGCTTCACTAACCCGCAGTACTACTGGTCCGGCTGGGTCGCCCTGATCTGGGGCGCTCTGCTGGTGGTAAGAGGATTACGCCTGTTCGTGTTCGGCGAATGGATCAAAAACTGGCGCCAGGCGCGCCTGCAGCGGCTGTTGCGCAAATAGCCCGCAAACCGGCGGCGCGCACGCCGCCGGCCTGGTCAGATGGTCACCATGGCGCGCACGCCGTCGCGCTCCATATCACCGCCCTTGCCCTGCTGGACGATGGCGCCGCGCGACATCACCAGGTAGTGGTCCGCCAGCCCGGCGGCAAAATCATAGAACTGCTCCACCAGCAGGATCGCCATATCCCCCCGGCTCGCCAGCTGGCGGATCACCTCGCCAATCTCTTTGATGACGGAGGGCTGGATCCCCTCGGTGGGTTCATCGAGGATCAGCAGCTGCGGACGGCTGGCCAGCGCGCGGCCAATCGCCAGCTGTTGCTGTTGACCGCCGGATAAGTCACCCCCTCGTCGCTGCTTCATGGTCTTGAGCACCGGGAAAAGCTGGTAGATCTCCTCCGGCACCAGCTGCGCTTCGCGGGCGGGAAAGCGCGACAGCCCCATCAGCAGGTTTTCTTCCACCGTCAGGCGCGGAAATATCTCGCGCCCCTGGGGGACGTAGGCGACCCCGGCCTGCACCCGCTGGTGCGGTTTGCGATGGGTGATGTTCTGATCCTGCCAGCGTACCTCACCGCTGCGCGCCGGGATCAGCCCCATCAGGCATTTCAGCAGCGTGGTCTTACCGACGCCATTGCGCCCCAGCAGGCAGGTGACTTCGCCCTGACGGGCGGAAAAATCCACCCCACGCAAAATATGGCTGCCGCCGTAGTATTGATGTAGCTGACTCACCTGTAACATTGGCGCTCCTTAACGTCCCAGATAAACTTCAATGACCTGCTCATTGGCCTGCACCTCCCGCAGCGATCCCTCCGCCAGCACCTGGCCCTGATGCAGGACCGTCACCCGGTCGGCGATGGTCTCGACAAATCCCATGTCGTGCTCCACCACCATCAGAGAGTGCTGTCCAGCCAGGGTACGAAACAGCTCCGCCGTATACTCCGTTTCCGCATCGGTCATGCCGGCCGCCGGCTCATCAAGCAGCAGCAGATGCGGCTCCTGCACCAGCAGCATGCCGATCTCAAGAAACTGTTTCTGGCCATGGGACAGCAGACCGGCCTGGCGGTAGCGCTCACCATCGAGACGCAGCAGGCGCAGCACCTCATTCAGCCGATCGTCCTGTTCGCTGCTCAGCCGGGCGCGCAGGCTGGCCCACACCGATTTATCACCCTTCATCGCCAGGGCGAGATTTTCCGCCACCGTCAGCGCTTCGAAGACCGTCGGCTTCTGAAACTTGCGCCCGATGCCCTGGCGGGCGATGGCCACCGGGTCAAGAGTAGTCAGATCCACCGACTGGTCATAGAGCGCTTTGCCGCTTTGCGGCCGGGTCTTGCCGGTGATCACGTCCATCAGGGTGGTCTTGCCCGCCCCGTTGGGGCCGATCACACAGCGCAGTTCGCCGACGCCTATCGCCAGCGACAGATCCGTCAGCGCCCGGAAACCGTCAAAGCTGACGTTGATATTCTCCAGCTGCAGCACCGGATCGGTTTGTTCGCGAAAGCGATCGCCGGGCAGCTGACGGGTAAACAGTCCTTCATCCGGTTGCATTAGCGGTCTCCTCGACGCAGCAGGCCCATCACCCCGCGGGGTAAAAACAGGGTCACAATGATGAAGATGAGGCCCAGAAACAGCTGCCAGTACTCTGGCATCGCCACGGTGAAAATGCTTTTCGCGCCGTTGACCAGCCCGGCGCCAAGCACCGGGCCGATCAGGGTGCCGCGCCCGCCGAGCGCCACCCAGATGGCGGCCTCGATGGAGTTGGTCGGCGACATTTCGCTGGGGTTGATGATCCCGACCTGCGGGACATATAACGCCCCCGCCAGACCGCAGAGCACCGCCGACAGCGTCCATACCAGCAGCTTGAAGCCGCGCGGGTCGTATCCGCAGAACATCAGCCGGTTTTCGGCATCACGCACCGCGGTGAGGATCCGGCCAAACTTACTCTGCGCCAGCGCCGAGCCCAGCCACAGCGTCAGCAACAGCAGCAAAACCGTGGCCATAAACAGGGTGGCGCGGGTGCCGGTGGCGGTGACCGGAAAACCCAGCAGCGTGGTAAAACCGGTGAAGCCGTTGTTGCCGCCAAACCCGGTCTCGTTGCGAAAGAACAGCAGCATACCGGCATAGGTCAGGGCCTGGGTCATGATCGAGAAATAGACCCCTTTGATCTTCGAGCGAAAGGCAAACCAGCCGAAAACCAGGGCCAGCAGACCGGGAACCAGCACCACCAGCGCCATCGCCCACGCGAAATGCTGCGTGCCCCACCAGAACCAGGGCAGCTCGCTCCAGGAGAGAAAAGACATAAACGCCGGCAGACCGTCGCCCGCCGCCTGGCGCATAAGGTACATCCCCATGGCGTACCCGCCGAGGGCAAAGAAGATCCCGTGCCCCAGCGACAGCATACCCGCATAGCCCCAGACCAGATCCAGCGCCACCGCCACAATGGCGTAGCAGAGGATTTTGCCGCTCAGCGTCAGCAGCCAGCTCGGCACCGCCAGCGGATGCGAGGCCGGCAGCAGCGCCAGGAATGGCATACTCAGCAGCCCCAGCACCAGCAGGATCCCCAGCCAGCGCAGAGGCCGCGGCGCGCGCTGCGCCAGCGTTAAGGTGATTGGTTGGCTCATCAGTCAATAACCCTCCCTTTCAGCGCGAACAGACCCTGCGGGCGTTTCTGAATAAACAGAATAATCATCACCAGGATCAGGATTTTGCCCAGCACCGCGCCCATTTGGGGTTCGAGAATTTTGTTGAAAATGCCCAGCCCAAAGGCCGCCGCCACGCTGCCGGCCAGTTGGCCGACGCCGCCCAGCACCACCACCAGAAACGAGTCGATGATGTATCCCTGACCCAGTTCAGGCCCGACGTTGCCAAGCTGCGACAGCGCCACGCCGCCCAGCCCGGCAATACCGGAGCCGAGGCCAAAAGCCAGCATATCCACCCGCCCGGTAGGCACGCCGCAGCAGGCGGCCATCGCCCGGTTCTGCGTCACGGCGCGGACGTTCATCCCCAGACGGGTACGGTTCAGGATGAGCCAGGTAAAACACAGCACCAGCAGGACGAACGCCAGCACCGCCAGCCGATTCCACGGCAGGATCAGGTTCGGCAGGACCTGCACGCCGCCGGAGAGCCAGGCCGGGTTTGCCACCTCCACGTTCTGCGCGCCAAACAGCATCCTCACCAGCTGGATAAGCATCAGGCTGATCCCCCAGGTGGCGAGCAGCGTTTCCAGCGGCCGACCATACAGATGACGAATAATGGTGCGCTCCAGCGCCATGCCGATCCCGGCGGTCACCAGAAACGCCACCGGCAGCGCGACCAGCGGATAAAAGGCCAGCCATTGCGGCGCGAGCTGCGCCAGCGCCTGCTGTACCAGCCAGCAGCTGTAGGCGCCGATCATTAACATCTCACCGTGGGCCATGTTAATCACCCCCAGCAGGCCATAGGTGATCGCCAGCCCCAGCGCGGCCAGCAACAGCACCGATCCCAGCGACAGCCCCATAAAGGCCTGGCCCAGCAGATCGCCGAGCAGCAGACGATGTTTGATCTTTTGCAGGCTGTCGCTGGCCGCCTCGCGCACCGCCGCATCCGGCTCATGCTGGGCATCGGTAAAGGGGATCAGCAGCGCCTGGGTTTCCGGGTCCGCGGAATGGCCAAGCAGCGTCACGGCGGCCAGCCGCGCGCTGGCCTCAGGCTGAGTGAGCTGCAGGCGCGCCAGCGCCACCTCCAGCAGGCCCCGCACATTTTCATCGGTTTCTGCCTGCAGCCGCTGTTGCAGCAGCGCGGCCATGGCCGGGGTCGCTTCCCGCTGAAGCGTGCGCGCGGCGGAAGCTCTCTCCGTGACGTTGTCACTTAAAATAAGGTGGCTGGCCAGCGCGCCGGCAGCCAGATTGCGCAGCCTGTTGGTCAGACGGACCGGTCGGGTTTCGCCCTGCGGCGCGGCGACAGCGCCCAATGGCTGTAATCCGCCCTGTCGGGTGCGGAAAGCATGTTTTCCGTCGTCCATCACCAGGCTCTCGGTGGTCAACGCCCGCAGCAGCGGCAGACGATCCGCCTGCGGCGCTGCCGCCCACTGGGTCAACAGCTGCGCCTGCTGGCTGCGGCTGGCGGCAACGAAGTCGTCCGCCTCCGCGGCCTGCGCCCGCCATGGCAGCAGGATCAGCAGTAGCGCCAACACATTCATGAGACGCAATGCGTTCATGTCGTTCTCCTCTGGTCAGCGGCCGACGGGCGCTATGCTCCAGCCCCGCCGGCCCTGGCGCTTACTGGCTGACGGTTTTCACCGGATGGTCAGGTTTCTTATCGTTACCGGGGATCCACGGACTCCACGGCTGCGCGCGAACGGGTTTATCGGTCTGCCAGACCACGTTGAACTGGCCGTTGCCTTCAATTTCACCGATCATCACCGGCTTATGCAGATGATGGTTAGTGGCATCCATGGTCAGGGTAAAACCGGACGGCGCGTTGAAGGTCTGCCCGGCCATCGCCTCGCGCACTTTATCGACATCGGTGGTGCCCGCTTTGGTCACCGCCTGCGCCCACATATGCAGACCCACCCAGGTCGCTTCCATCGGATCGTTGGTCACCACCGTATCGGCATTCGGCAGCTTGTGCGCTTTGGCGTACGCGCGATAGTCGGCGACGAAGGCTTTGTTGGTCGGATTATCGACGGACTCAAAGTAGTTCCATGCCGCGAGGTTGCCGACCAGCGGTTTGGTATCGATGCCGCGCAGCTCCTCTTCCCCCACCGAGAAGGCCACCACCGGCACATCGGTCGCTTTCAGACCCTGGTTAGCCAGCTCTTTGTAGAACGGCACGTTGGAATCGCCATTGATGGTGGAGACCACTGCCGTTTTGCCACCGGCGGAGAATTTTTTGATATTGGCGACGATGGTCTGGTAATCGCTGTAGCCGAACGGGGTGTAGACCTCCTCGATATCTTTGTCCTGGATCCCTTTGGCATGCAGGAAGGCGCGGAGGATCTTGTTGGTGGTGCGCGGATAGACGTAGTCCGTCCCCAGCAGGAAGAAACGTTTGGCGCCGCCGCCATCCTCACTTAGCAGGTATTCCACCGCCGGGATAGCCTGCTGGTTAGGCGCCGCGCCGGTATAGAAGACGTTGGGGGACATCTCTTCCCCTTCATACTGCACCGGGTAGAACAGCAGGCCGTTCAGCTCCTCAAACACCGGCAGCACCGATTTACGTGAGACCGATGTCCAGCAGCCAAACACCACCGCCACTTTATCCTGGGCCAGCAGCTGGCGTGCCTTCTCGGCAAACAGCGGCCAGTTGGAGGCCGGGTCGACCACCACCGGCTCCAGCTTCTTGCCCAGTACCCCGCCTTTGGCGTTGATGTCGTCGATGGCCATCAGCGCGACGTCCTTCAGCGGCGTTTCGGAAATCGCCATCGTTCCCGAGAGCGAATGCATGATCCCGACTTTGATGGTGTCGGCGGCATAGGCCTGGAATGAAAGACCCATAGCCATTACAGAGGCGGAGAGTGCAAAAGCTTTTAATAACGTTCTACGTTGCATGATTCACTCCTGAGTAGCGCAAAAATAAAGAATTAACAGCTAACCAGAGGTTATAAGGCAAAAACGGTGCCAGGTTGTGAAAACAGCAGGATGCGGGACAGGTGGGCGGCGGAGACGGTGGGGACGGCAGCGTTGCCTCATCACGGTGCAACGCTGCGCTAAGAAAGTTATTACCAGACGTCGGCGGCGATCGACGTCACCAGTCGGACTTTTTGCCACTGCTGGTCTTCGCTGAGGGCATTGCCCTCTTCCGTAGAGGCGAAACCGCACTGCGGGCTCAGGCAGATCTGCTCGAGCGGCACATACTGCGCGGCCTCAGCGAGACGCGCTTTCACCCCCTGCGGATTCTCCAGCTCGCCATTTTTGGTGGTGATAAGTCCGAGAACCACCTGCTGATGGCCAGGACGAATAAAGCGCAGCGGCGCGAAATCCCCGGAGCGGTCGTTGTCGTACTCAAGGAAGAAGGCATCGACATTGACGCCGCCAAACAGCACCTCGGCCACCGGCTCGTAACCGCCTTCCGAGATCCAGGTTGAACGGAAGTTACCCCGACAGACGTGCAGGCCCACCGTCAGATCGGCCGGCTTACCTTCCAGCGCCTGGTTCAGCACTCGGGCATAAATGCGCGCCAGCGCATCCGGATCGTCGCCGCGCTCGCGTACCTGCTGACGCTGGGCATCGGAGCACAGATAGGCCCACACGGTATCGTCCAGCTGCAGATAGCGGCAGCCGGCGTCATAAAACGCGCGGATCGCGTCGCGCCAGGTGGTGGCCAGATCGTCGAAGTAGTCGCTAAGATCCGGGTAAACGGTGGCATCAATATCTTTCCGCCCGCCGCGGAAGTGCAGCACGCTCGGGCTGGGAATGGTCATCTTCGGCTGCGCGTCGCCGCTGATGCTTTTCAGATAGCGGAAGTCCTCCAGCATCGGGTGGTCGCCAAACGCCAGCTTGCCGGTGACGCGAACGCCGTGCGCTTTGGTCTGCACGCCGTTAAACTGGATCCCCTGCTCGGCATCGTAACGTTCAACGCCCTGCAGGCCATCGAAGAAATCGAAATGCCACCATGCGCGCCGAAACTCACCGTCGGTGACCACATGCAGGCCGCAGTCGCATTGCTGCTGAACCAGATGACGGATCGCGTTATTCTCAATTTCGCGTAGCTGACCGGCGTCGATAATCCCCTCAGCCAGCTGCTGACGCGCCTGTTTAATGCTGTCCGGGCGCAAAAAACTGCCGACGATGTCTGCGCGGAACGGGGCCTGTTGACGTTGCATGCTGTCTCCTTAGCGGTGGGCGCGTTAGTTGCCCACCGTGATAGTTCATTATTTGAATTTTTAGACTTCTGGATGGCTATATGTCCAGATACTGGCATGCAGAGTGGTGGGTCGCAAACGAGAATATTTCATGGTGCATGAAATATTTTCATTTACCGGAAACAAACGCATAGCCCTCATCTTCCCAGCCGGTGAGTCCGCCGAGCATCATTTTCACCGGCCGCCCAAGCTCAGCCAGCTTCAGCGCGGCAACGTCAGCACCGTTGCAGTGCGGCCCGGCGCAGTAGACCACAAAGAGGGTCTCCGCCGGCCAGGCGGCCATTCGCTCGGCGGTGATCTGGCTGTGCGGGAGATGCTGCGCGCCTGGCAAGTGACGTCTGGCGAAGGCTTCCTCGCTGCCGACCACGTGCAGCAGGACAAAGTCGACCTCGCCGGCACGCTGGGCGCTGTGCACATCGGCGCAGTCGGTCTCAAGATGCAGCTTATGGCGGAACCAACGGATAGCCTCAGCGGAAGCGGCAGGGGGAAATTGGGTTACTACACTCATGGCGTCTTCTCCTTGTCTGTGATAACACTACTTTACTGACGCCCATCACCCTGATCTGCCGACAACCATGACAGAAAACGCTAACATCCTGACAACCCCTTCTGTGACACCGTCACGTCATCAGGTGGTCGCCCTCGCCTACGATGGCCTGTGCACCTTTGAGTTTGGCGTAGCCGTGGAGATCTTCGGCCTGCCGCGCCCGGAAATGGGTGACAACTGGTACCACTTTGCCGTCGCCGCCGTCGATGAAGGGCCGCTGTGCGCTACCGGCGGCATCCGCCTGATGACTGACGGCGGGCCTGAACTTCTCGCCCAGGCGGATACGATTGTGGTCCCCGGCTGGCGCGGTGTCGACGCCCCGGTCCCCGAGGCGCTGTGCGCCGCCCTCGTTGCCGCCCACGCCCGCGGATGCCGGATTATTTCCATCTGTTCCGGGGTGTTCGTTCTCGCCGCCGCCGGGCTGCTCAATGGCCGCCAGGCAACGACCCACTGGCGCTACACCGCGGCGCTGCAGTCGCGTTTCCCGCAGATCCAGGTGGTGGAGGACGTCCTTTACGTGGGCGATGCTTTGCTGATGACTTCCGCCGGCAGCGCGGCGGGGATCGACCTTTGTCTGCATCTGGTGCGCGAGGATTTCGGCAGCGAAGCCGCCAACGTCGTCGCCCGCCGCCTGGTGGTCTCTCCCCATCGCGACGGCGGTCAGACGCAGCAGGTCCTGCGCCCGGTAGCCCGCAGCCGGGAGAGCCAGCGCCTTGGGCAGCTGTTTGACTATCTGCACCAGCATCTTGCCGCCAGCCATACCGTCGCTTCCCTCGCCCAGCGCGCCGGCATGGGGACGCGCACCTTTTTGCGCCGCTTTGAAGAGGCCACCGGTAAAACACCCGCCCGCTGGCTGCTGGACGAGCGGCTGCTGCGCGCCCGCCAGCACCTGACGGAGAGCACGATGTCCATCGATCAGATCGCTGAGCGCTGCGGGTTTGCCAGCGCCGGCACCCTGCGTCACCATTTTCGCCAGCACTTCGCGCTCAGTCCGCTGCAGTACCGGAAACAGTTTGCTACTTCTCCGATTGCAAAATCATCGCGGCAACGGACAATAGACGGCAACAGTAAACGGGTCGCCAGGAGGGTCGATGATGAAGAAAGAGTGTCGGGTAGTGATCTATAAAGAGGGGCTGCTGGGCAGCCTGTTTTTTGGCGAAGCCAAGGCGGACCCTGACAAGATGAGCCAGTTTCTCAGCAGCTATACCCGTGAAGGATGGGAAGTGAAAACCATGTCGGTGGAGCGCCGTCGCACCGCCCTGTTCTGGTCGCGGGAAGCGTATCTTTTCGTGCTCGAACGCCCCCTCTGACAGCCTGCGCCTGGTTTACACGTTTAAGCCAGGCGTTTCTAAGCGCCTGCTTTCAGGGCCGACGGATATAGCCCTGCTCCTGCATTTTCTGCATGCCCTCCTCGCTGGCGCAGACCATGCCGGTGGTCAGCATGGCAAAACCAAAGCGCTGATAAAACGTAATTTTATCGGCGACCGCATAGATAAAAATTTTGCCAAAGGGAAGCAACTGCTCCCGGATGGCCAGCATCAACTGTTGTCCGTAACCCTGCCCCTGACGTTCGGGGACGATCGCCACATCCGCCAGATAGCTGCTCCAGGTACAGTCGCTGATGGCTCGCGCCACGGCAATCAGCTGGCCGTTCTCATAGCCAAACCAGCAGAAGGTGCTCTGGCGGAACGCCTGCTCCAGTTGCTGAACATCGCGCTCATTCAATCCGGCCTCGGCGATAATGGTTCGCACCCGCTGCCAGTCCACCCGCGCGATCGCCTCTTTACCCTCTATCACCATCATACCCTTGCCTCCCGTCGTCTCCCGGATGGAGCCCCGGAAGCAAGATCTAGCATGCCGCGGCAGGATATGCCAGGCGGAAAGGCGAACGGAAGAAAACGGTAGACGCGGGCGACGGCAAAAAAAAACCGCCATATGACTGGCGGTAAATCAATGCTTGCATGGATAGATTGTGTTTTGCATTTTTCGCAGACAGATAATCCTGACCTCTCTACGTTTGATGACGAGGTTAACAGAGTCAACCTCAATAAAGCCTCAACGGCCTGCGCTAAAGTTTTTCCACCAGCGCTTTCAGTTGCGCGAGGGTCTGCTGCTGATCCTCCGCAACGGCGGCGGGCCAGGCCGACTGGCGCACAATAAGCCGGGTCGGCAGCAGCTCGCGGATCCGCAGCTGCGGGGCCGCCATCAGGGCGATCAGCCGCTCCACCGCCCTCTTGCCCAGCAGATCGAAGTCCTGCGCCACCGTGGTGAGCGGCGGCTGGAAGTAGAGACTGTCGGCGGTGTCGTCATAGCCGGTCACCGATACCGCCCGGCTACCGCTGCGATTAAGCTGGGCGAGCGCGCTGAGCACGCCGAGCGCCATTTGATCGTTCGCCACCACAATCGCGCTGATCCGCGGCTGCAGATGCAGCAGCTCGAACGTTTTTTGCCAGCCGCTGGCGGCGCTCCAGTCGCCGAACACCGTTGTTGAGCGAGCGATATTCAGACTGTGCAGCGCCTCGCGCCAGCTGGCGAGGCGCAGACGGGCGGAAACCGAACTTTCCGGCCCCGCCAGCAGGCCGAATTCGCGATGCCCCAGCTCCCACAGGTGGCGTACGCAGGCTCCGCAGCCGTCGCGGTGGTCGAAGCGCACGCAGCAGACATCGGCCTCCGGGGAGACGTCAAGAAACAGGCAGGCCATATCCGGGTTCTCTTGCACCAGCCGCTCGGCGGTGGCGCTCTCCAGGGGCAGACTGACGATCACCCCGCGAATATGCTGGGCGCGTAGCTCATCCAGCCGCGCCTGTAGCGCGACAAAATCGGCCTGCGCCGGCATCGCTATCGCCACTTCCAGCTGATGCAGGCTGGCATGGCTTTTTATCGCGGCGGCGATCTGCGAGGGGGCATGCAGCGTCAGCGAGGCGGTAATTAACCCGATGGAGGGCGCCGCCTTGCCGGCAAGCAGCTGCGCCGAGCGGTTAGGCACGTAGTGCAGCGTCTGCATCGCGCGGATCACCTGCTCCCGGGTGCGGGCTGACACCACCTCAGGACGGTTCAGCACCCGGGAGACCGTCTGTTGGGAGACACCCGCCGCGCGGGCGACATCCTCAAGGGTTGCGGTACGACGCGGCATCTTTTCTCCTCAGCGATAACAATGTCGTGCGCTAACATTTTATGTTTAACGCGCGACAAAAAACAGCGTTTTGCCCTCGCTTTCGTGATCGTCTGTTCATTTCATTTCCAGCGTGATTGCTGGAAAAAACAAATTACCCGATAACGTTAATCATCCTGTTTAGCGAACGACATTTTCTGACTTACCGGGGATTAAAATGCAAATTAGCGATACCGGCCACAGCCACATGCCCAACTTTGACGCCGTCCTCGCCCGTGAAGACTGGCAGAACCAGACCATTACCCACCTTAACCGCCTGCCGGCGCATCCCGCTTTCGCCAGCTGGCGCGATGAGCTTGCCGCCCGGGATAACCATCCCTCCACACGCCGCCGTCAGCTGGACGGCGAGTGGCAGTTCGTTTATGCCCGCAGCCCGTTTGCCGTCGATGCGCAGTGGCTGACGCAGGATCTGCCGGACAGCCGCGGCACGCCAGTGCCTTCCAACTGGCAGATGGAGGGCTATGACGCGCCGATCTACACCAACGTCCGCTATCCCATCGATACCACGCCACCGCGGGTGCCGGAGGATAACCCGACCGGCTGTTATTCCCTGCACTTTACGGTTGAGGACACATGGCGCGAGAACGGGCAAACGCAGATTATTTTCGATGGCGTCAACTCGGCGTTTCATCTGTGGTGCAATGGCGTCTGGGTCGGCTATTCGCAGGACAGTCGCCTGCCGGCAGCGTTCGATCTCAGCCCCTTCCTGCGCCCGGGCGACAACCGCCTGTGCGTGATGGTCATGCGCTGGAGCGCCGGCAGCTGGCTGGAAGACCAGGATATGTGGCGGATGAGCGGCATTTTCCGCTCGGTGTGGCTGCTGAATAAGCCGCAGCAACGGCTATGCGACGTGCAGTTGACGCCAGCCCTCGACGCCCTCTACCGCGATGGTACTCTGCAGGTCCAGGCGACCGTCGAAGCGACAGAGGCGGCCCTTGCCGGGCTCAGCGTCGGGGTTAGCCTGTGGCGTGGCGAGGAGCAGGTCGCCGCCGGGCGGCAGCCGTTAGGCACCCCGGCGGTGGATGAACGCGGCCACTACGCGGAACGGGTCGATTTTGCTCTGGCGGTGACGGCGCCGGCGCACTGGAGCGCGGAAATTCCAAACTGTTATCGCGCCGTGGTCACCCTGTGGCGCGGCGACGAACTGCTGGAGGCCGAAGCATGGGACATCGGTTTTCGCCGCATCGAGATTGTCGATGGCCTGCTGCGTCTTAACGGCAAACCGCTGCTGATCCGCGGCGTTAACCGCCATGAGCATCATCATTTGCGCGGTCAGGTGGTCACCGAGGCGGATATGGTGCAGGACATTCTGTTGATGAAGCAGAACAACTTTAACGCCGTGCGCTGCTCGCACTACCCCAACGCGCCGCGCTGGTATGAACTCTGCAACCGCTACGGTCTGTACGTGGTCGATGAAGCTAATATTGAAACCCACGGGATGGTGCCGATGAATCGGCTGTCCGACGATCCGGCGTGGCTGCCAGCCTTCAGCGCCCGCGTCACCCGGATGGTACAGAGCAACCGCAACCATCCGTGCATTATCATCTGGTCGCTGGGCAACGAGTCCGGCGGCGGCGGCAACCACGAAGCGCTGTACCACTGGCTGAAACGCAACGACCCGAGCCGTCCGGTGCAGTACGAGGGCGGCGGCGCGGATACCACCGCCACCGATATTATCTGTCCGATGTACGCCCGCGTCGAACGCGACCAGCCGATCCCGGCGGTACCCAAATGGGGGATCAAAAAATGGATCAGCCTGCCCGGCGAGCAGCGGCCGCTGATCCTTTGCGAATATGCCCACGCGATGGGCAACAGCCTCGGCAACTTCGCCGATTACTGGCAGGCCTTCCGCGAGTATCCGCGATTACAGGGCGGGTTTATCTGGGACTGGGCCGACCAGGCGATCCGCAAAATCTTTGACGACGGCAGCGTCGGCTGGGCCTATGGCGGCGACTTTGGCGATAAGCCTAACGATCGCCAGTTCTGTATGAACGGTCTGGTGTTTCCCGATCGCACGCCGCATCCGTCGCTGGTGGAGGCGAAGCACGCCCAGCAGTATTTTCAGTTCACGCTGCTGTCGACCTCGCCGCTGCGGGTGCGCATCACCAGCGAATACCTGTTCCGTCCAACCGATAACGAAGTGGTGCGCTGGCAGGTGCAGTCGGCCGGTGAAACCCTGTATCACGGCAACCTGACCCTTGCGCTGCCCCCTGAGGGCAGCGACGAGATAACGCTGCTCGACAGCCTGATCCTGCCTGAAGGCGCCCGCGCGGTGTGGCTGACGCTGGAGGTGACCCAGCCCCGGGCGACCGCCTGGTCAGAAGCGGAACACCGCGTCGCCTGGCAACAGTTTCCCCTGCCCGCCCCGCTGGCGCTGCCGGCGCCCACGGTGTCTGCCGGCGCTCCGGATCTTATCGTCAGCGACGAGATCTGGCAGATCCGCGCCGGTTCGCAATGCTGGACCATCGATCGCCGGACGGGTCTGCTGAGCCGCTGGTCGGTTGGCGGTCAGGAGCAGCTGTTGACCCCCCTGCGTGACCAGTTTATTCGCGCGCCGCTCGACAACGACATCGGGGTCAGCGAAGTAGAGCGCATCGACCCCAACGCCTGGGTGGAGCGCTGGAAAAGCGCCGGCCTGTACGATCTTGAGGCGCACTGCGTCCAGTGCGATGCGCAGCGCCTGGCAAATGAAACCCTCGTCGACTGTCGCTGGCACTATCTGCGCGGCGAAGAGGTAGTGATTGTCAGCCACTGGCGCATGCACTTCACCGCGGACGGTACGCTGCGGCTGGCGGTGGACGGCGAACGGGCAGAAACCCTGCCGCCGCTGCCGCGGGTCGGGCTGCACTTCCAGGTGGCGGATCAGCAGGCGCCGGTGAGCTGGCTGGGGCTGGGGCCGCATGAGAACTACCCCGACCGGCGGAGCAGCGCCTGCTTCGCCCGCTGGGAGCAGCCGCTGGCGGCGATGACGACGCCCTACATCTTCCCGACGGAAAACGGCCTGCGCTGCGATACCCAGGCGCTGGACTGGGGACGCTGGCACGTCAGCGGTCATTTCCACTTCTCCGTTCAGCCGTGGAGTACCCGTCAGCTGATGGAGACCGACCACTGGCACAAGATGCAGGCCGAAGACGGCGTGTGGATCACCCTTGACGGCCTGCATATGGGGGTGGGAGGCGATGACTCCTGGACCCCCAGCGTGCTACCGCAGTGGCTCCTGAGCCAAACGCGCTGGCAGTACGAGGTCTCATTGCGTTGCCTTTAATCCGTGGGGGCGACAGCCCCCACCCTACAAACAGAATAACAAGGGATCATGGTGATGAAATTCTCTGAACTGGCGCCACGAGAACGGCATAATTTTGTCTATTTCCTGCTGTTCTTTTTCTTTTACTATTTCATTATGTCGGCCTACTTTCCGTTTTTTCCGGTGTGGCTGGCGGACGTTAACCATTTAACCAAGACGGAAACCGGGATCGTTTTCTCGTCTATTTCGTTATTCGCCATTATTTTTCAGCCGGTGTTTGGCCTGATGTCGGATAAGCTCGGCCTGCGCAAACATCTGCTGTGGACTATTACGGTGCTGTTAATTCTGTTCGCACCGTTCTTTATTTTCGTTTTTTCACCGCTGCTGCAAATGAATATTATCGCCGGGGCGCTGGCGGGCGGGATCTATCTGGGGATTGTTTTCTCCAGCGGCTCCGGGGCGGTGGAAGCCTATATCGAACGCGTCAGCCGGGCCAACCGCTTTGAATATGGCAAAGTGCGGGTCGCAGGCTGCGTCGGCTGGGCGCTGTGCGCCTCGATAACCGGCGTGCTGTTCGGCATCGATCCCAACATCACCTTCTGGATCGCCTCCGGTTTTGCGCTGGTGCTCGGTCTGCTGCTCTGGTTGTCGCGACCGGAAAGCAGCAACAGCGCCGAGGTTATCGAGGCGCTGGGCGCCAATCGCCAGGCCTTTTCGCTGCGCACGGCGGCAGAGCTGCTGCGTATGCCGCGCTTCTGGGGCTTTATCGTCTATGTGATCGGCGTCGCCAGCGTCTATGACGTGTTTGACCAGCAGTTCGCCAACTTTTTCAAAAGCTTTTTCGCCAGCCCGCAGCGCGGGACCGAAGTGTTTGGCTTTGTTACCACCGGCGGCGAGCTGCTCAACGCGCTAATTATGTTCTGCGCCCCGGCCATCGTTAACCGCATCGGCGCCAAAAACGCCCTGCTGACCGCGGGGATGATCATGTCGGTGCGTATTCTCGGGTCGTCTTTTGCCTCATCGGCGGTGGAGGTGGTGATCCTCAAGATGCTGCATATGTTTGAGATCCCCTTCCTGCTGGTCGGGACCTTTAAATATATCTCCTCCGCCTTTAACCCGCGGCTCTCGGCCACCCTGTTTCTGATCGGCTTTAACCTGTCGAAACAGCTTTCCGGGGTGGTGCTTTCCGCCTGGGTCGGCCGGATGTACGACACCGTCGGCTTCCATCAGGCTTATTTGATCCTCGGGTGTATCACCCTGAGCTTCACCCTGCTCTCGTTCTTTACCTTACGGGGCGGGAAAAATCTGCTGCCAGCAGCGGGGACGCAGACCCCCGCCTGACTCCGGCTCCCGTCAGGGACGACGGGACTCACTCGACAATCCGCGTCTCCCCGCCGCGATTCTCCAGGGCATAGCGCTGACAAGGCGCCCCGGCGGCAATCAGCTCCGCCAGCTCTGCCGAGTGGCTGGTCAGCCAGATCTGGCTGTAGCGCGAGGCCTCGATAATCAGCCGGGCCAGCGCGGGCAACATGTCGCGATGCAGGCTGTTCTCCGGTTCATTGATCGCCAGAAAGGCCGGCGGGCGCGGGCTGAGCAGCGCAACGGCGAGGCACAAAAAGCGCAGCGTACCGTCAGACATCTCCGCCGCCAGCAGCGGGCGGCGGATCCCCTCGCGACGCATTTTCAGGGCGAAACGTGACTGCTCGTTTTCACAGTAAAACTGGCAGCCAGGAAAGGCGTCGGCGAGGATCTCGTGCAAAATCTCTTCCGCGCCAATTTCGACAATGGTCTGAAAGGCGGCCGCCAGATTATGGCCATCGCTGTCGAGCACTGGCGAACGGTATCCCACGGCCGGCTGACGCAGCGGCGAATGGCGGCCGATGGCGAACTCATGGTAAAACCGCCAGCGGCGCAGGGTCTCCCGCACCCGCGACACCTCGGGAAAACGATGCGGTTCGCCGAGCTGACCGAACACCGACTCGTTTTCATAGATGCTCTCAGTGAACGTACTTTTCTCCCCCGTCACATCGACGAGAAACGCCGCCTGATTCTTACGCTGCAGTACGCGGGAGGAAGGCCGGCGGGAGTAGCCGGCCAGCCAGATGTTCTCTTCTTTAACGATGGGATCGAGCATGAACTGCGTCGGATAGGGCAATTTTTCCGGGAAGCCTATCTGCAGCTCATAATCGAAGCTGTCGGTCCGGCAGGCGATTTGCAGACGGCGGGGATGACGATCAACGGGCGAACGCTCCCCGGACCACATCATATTCTCCAGACCGCCCTCTTCGCTGATAAACCCCGACAGCTTGCCGTCAGCGGCGGCGGTCAGCAGGTGGATGGCGTTATAAATATTGGATTTGCCGCAGCCGTTGGGGCCGAAGACAATGTTCAGCGGCCCGAGCTCCAGCGCGATATCCCTGACCGAGCGAAAGTTTTGAATACGGATGTACTGAATCATCATAGGTCCTGCCCTGGAAATAGAAGGCTGCCACAGTAGCAGAGCGGCGCCAGGAATACCCTCTCACGCCCTCATTCGGGCAGGGTTTAACAGAACATTTTTTTCATTCCACGGGTTAGGGCGACCCGCGTCAGCTTGTCGCTATCCTGATGGGCTTCACTGAAGACGCCAAAATAATAGCGTTCATCGTCAATGGTTTGACTGACAATACGATAGCTCAGCGGTTGCCCGGATAGCGCACCGTACTGCGCAGGCGTCACCGAGACCTCGGTCGCGTCATCGGCGACGCTGACCAACAGCCCGTCGGCCTTACCTCCCACCAGCATGACCTTAATTATCGGGTGCACCAGTTCCTCCCGGGATGGCGTATATCATTGGCGAACCGCGGAGTCCGGCGGGCATTGTCGTCAACAAACGGCGCCAGCCTGAGTGCGGCATTACGTACTTTCTTATAGTTCATCGCGGCCTTGAGTCAAAAAATAGCGTGCTGAGGCTGGGCTAAATATTGATTATTCGAAATAAAAGATGACAAATGATGAAGGAAAAAAGAGGAATTGTGAATCAGCAAAACGCCGGGTTATTCTTATTTGTCGCCCCTTTGCTCGCCCTTATCGGCCCTCACTCAAGGAAGTATTGCGGTTATGCGTTATGTTCGCCTGTGTGTTATCTCCCTGTTAGCCACCCTGCCACTGGTGGTATACGCCGGTCCACAGCCGCTTGAGCAGATTAAACAAAGCGAAAGCCAGCTGTCGGGCCGCGTGGGGATGGTGGAAATGGATCTGGCCAGCGGCCGCACGCTGGCCGCCTGGCGCGCCGATGAACGCTTTCCCATGGTGAGCACCTTTAAAGTGCTGCTGTGCGGCGCGGTGCTGGCGCGGGTGGATGCCGGGCTCGAACAACTGGATCGGCGGATCCACTACCGCCAGCAGGATCTGGTGGACTACTCCCCGGTCAGCGAAAAACACCTTGTCGACGGGATGACGATCGGCGAACTCTGCGCCGCCGCCATCACCCTGAGCGATAACAGCGCTGGCAATCTGCTGCTGGCCACCGTCGGCGGCCCCGCGGGATTAACTGCCTTTCTGCGCCAGATCGGTGACAACGTCACCCGTCTTGACCGCTGGGAAACGGCACTGAATGAGGCGCTTCCCGGCGACGCGCGCGACACCACCACCCCGGCCAGCATGGCCGCCACGCTGCGCAAACTACTGACCGCGCAGCATCTGAGCGCCCGTTCGCAACAGCAACTCCTGCAGTGGATGGTGGACGATCGGGTTGCCGGCCCGCTGATCCGCGCCGTGCTGCCGCCGGGCTGGTTTATCGCCGACAAAACCGGGGCTGGCGAACGGGGTGCGCGCGGCATTGTCGCCCTGCTCGGCCCGGACGGCAAACCGGAGCGCATTGTGGTGATCTATCTGCGGGATACCCCGGCGAGTATGGCCGAGCGTAATCAACATATCGCCGGGATCGGCGCAGCGCTGATCGAGCACTGGCAACGCTAACCCGGCGGTACCGTGCGTTAGCCGGCCCGCAGCACCTCGCAGGCGTGCCGGGCAATATGACTGGCGGCGGCATCGGACAGATGCCGATCGGTAATAATAGTGGTGAACCGGGTCAAGGGTAACGCCATAAAGGTGGCCACCTGATTGTATTTCGAACTGTCGCACAGCAGGATGCTTCTCGCGCTGACCTGGCTGACGGTCTCCTTGACGGTAACCTTGTTCTCATCAGGGGTGAAAATACCGCGGCTGTCCCAGCCGCTGGCGGAGATAAAGGCCGTATCGATAGCCAGGTGGCGTAACGTTCGCGCCGCCGATTCGCCCACGCAGGAGCGATTCTCCCGGCACAGCGTGCCGCCGGTGTGGATCACGCCGCACTGGCTGGCATCGATCAGCAGTTGGGTTATCTCAAAATCATTGGTCACCACCTGCAGATCATCCCGGTCGAGGATCGCCCGCGCCAGCGCCAGGGTAGTGGTCCCGGCATCCAGATAGATACAGCTGTTTTTGGCGATGTGACTCGCCGCCAGCGCGCCAATCGCCTGTTTCTCCTCGCTCTGCAGCGTGCTTTTCACCAGATGACTGGGTTCCGTGGCCAGCCGGCTGACGGCGCGCACGCCGCCTGAGACGCTGACCAGCAGCCCCTGTTCCTCCAGTTTACTGACGTCCCGACGGATGGTCATATGGGACACGCCGAGGATCTCCGTCAGCTCATTAATGCTTACCGCCCCACGCTGCTCCACCAGGGCTAAAATACGCTGATGTCGTTCTATTGGAATCACCGCTCTCCCCTTACCATTTTTTCACACCAGGCGTCACCACTCGGGCTGCGGACCTGGCGACACTCTGTGTTGTTATCGCGCTTTGCCGCTGTTTTTACGCTATTTTAGGGCAAGAATCGCCGTTGTGCAGCCTCTTTCCGCCTGTGAATTTTTTATATTCATGTAGGTTATTCGTGATAGCTCTCACATAAATTCACATGATAACGCTTTATTCTATCATTAAATCACATTAATTAACTAATATTCACAAGGAGACCATCATGGCTGCACACACTAACGTCTGCGTGATTGGACTGGGTTCAATGGGCATGGGCGCCGCCCGCGCCTGCCTGCAGGCGGGCCTGAACACCTGGGGCGTTGACATCAACCCCGACAACTGTCGCGCACTGCTGGCGGCGGGCGCCAAAGGCGCGGGCCCCAGCGCGGTACCTTTCGCCGCTGACCTGGATGCGGTCGTCTTGCTGGTGGTCAATGCCGCCCAGGTGCGGGGGATCCTGTTCGGCGAAACCGGCCTCGCCGCCCATCTGAAGCCCGGCACCGTCGTGATGGTGTCGTCCACCATCGCCTCCGCCGATGCCCAGGCGATAGCCGTGGCGCTGGCGGAATACCAGCTATTGATGCTTGACGCGCCGGTATCGGGCGGCGCAGTGAAAGCGGCCGCTGGCGACATGACGGTGATGGCCTCCGGAAGCGATGCCGCCTTTGCCCGCCTCGCGCCGGTACTGGACGCCGTGGCCGGCAAAGTCTACCGCATCGGCAGCGACATCGGCCTTGGCTCGACGGTAAAGATTATTCATCAGCTGCTGGCTGGGGTGCATATCGCCGTTGCCGCCGAAGCGATGGCGCTTGCCGCCCGCGCCGGGATCCCGCTGGAGACGATGTATGACGTGGTGACGCACGCGGCGGGTAATTCCTGGATGTTTGAGAATCGCATGCAGCACGTCCTGGATGGCGATTACTCGCCAAAATCCGCCGTCGATATTTTTGTCAAAGATCTCGGTCTGGTGAATGACACCGCCCGGGCGCTGACCTTCCCACTGCCGCTCGCCACCACCGCGCTAAATATGTTCACCTCCGCCAGCAATGCCGGATTCGGCCGGGAAGATGACAGCGCGGTGATCAAGATTTTCAAAGGCATCACCCTGCCGGGCCACAAACAGTGAGGAGAGATAACATGCAGCTTGGTGTCATTGCCGATGACTTCACCGGCGCCACGGATATCGCCAGCTTTCTCGTGCGCAACGGCATGCCGACGGTGCAACTTAATGGCGTACCGACCCGCGATCTTCCGCTGACCAGCGAGGCGGTGGTCATCAGCCTGAAAACCCGCTCCTGCGCGGTGGAAATGGCCGTCAGCCAGTCGCTGGCCGCGCTGCGCTGGCTGCAGGCCCAGGGCTGTCAGCAATTCTACTTCAAGTACTGTTCCACGTTCGACAGCACCGCGCAGGGCAACATTGGCCCGGTGCTGGATGCTCTGCTGGCCGAGCTGGGTGAAACGCGGACGGTGATTTCCCCGGCGTTGCCGGTGAACGGCCGCACGGTCTATCAGGGGTATCTGTTTGTCGGCGAGCAACTGCTGAATGAGTCCGGGATGCGCCACCATCCGGTGACGCCGATGGAGGATGCGCACCTGGGCCGCTTAATTGAGCGCCAGGGGCGCGGAAAAGCCGCGCTGATTGCCTGGCCGATTGTCGCCCGGGGGCCGGAGGCGGTCGCCACCGCGCTGGCGACAATCAGCGATCCGGCGGTGCGCTATGTGGTGCTCGACGCCCTCAGTGAACAGGATTTGCTCACCCAGGGCGTGGCGCTGCGAGAGATGAAGCTGGTCTCCGGCGGTTCCGGTCTCGCCATCGGCCTCGCCCGCGACTGGGCACAGCGCCATGGCGCCCGGGGTGAAAGCGCTCAGGCGGGCATGCCGCTGGCCGGCCCGGCGGTGGTGCTCTCGGGCTCCTGCTCGGTGATGACCAACAGCCAGGTGGCGGCCTATCGTGAACAGGCCCCCGCCCGCGCCGTCGACTTAAGCGCCTGTTTTACCGATCTGGAGAGCTACGTCAGGACGCTGACTGACTGGGTGGACGCGCAGCGCGATGCGCCGCTGGCGCCGATGATCTATGCCACCACCGAGCCGCAAACGCTGCAGCGGATCCAGGCGCAGTATGGCGACAAGGCCAGCAGCGAACGGGTGGAACAGCTGTTTGCCGCCCTTGCCGCCGCCCTGAAGGCGAAAGGATTTACCCGGTTTATTGTGGCCGGAGGGGAAACATCGAGCATTGTGGCGCAGACGCTGGGGGTCGAGGCGTTCCATATTGGGCCGACCATCTCCCCCGGGGTGCCCTGGGTGCGTGACACCCGCCAGCCGCTCTCCCTGGCGCTGAAGTCAGGTAACTTCGGCGATATCCACTTCTTTGCCCGTGCCCAGCAGGAGTTTCGTCATGACTGAGCAACAGCTGCGAGATGAAATGGTGCAGATTGGCGCCTCGTTGTTTAGCCGCGGCTATGCCACCGGCTCCGCCGGCAATCTGTCGCTGCTGCTGCCGGACGGCAACCTGCTGGCGACGCCGACCGGCTCCTGCCTCGGCGAACTGCAGGCGCAGCGGTTGTCGGTGGTGACGCTGCAAGGTGAATGGCTCTCCGGCGACAAACCGTCGAAAGAGGTCACTTTTCACCGGGCGGTCTATTTGCACAACCCGGCCTGCAAGGCGATCGTCCACTTGCACAGCCACTATCTGACCGCGCTCTCCTGCCTGCAGGGGCTCGATCCGCACAACTGTATTCGTCCCTTTACCCCCTATGTGGTGATGCGTGTCGGCGACGTCCCGGTGGTTCCCTACTACCGGCCGGGCGATGACCGTATTGCCCAGGCGCTGGCCGGTCTGGCGCCGCGCTATAACGCCTTTTTACTGGCCAACCACGGTCCGGTGGTCACCGGCTCATCGCTGCGCGAAGCCACCAACAATACCGAAGAGCTGGAAGAGACCGCGCGGCTGATATTTACCCTCGGCAACCGTGAGATCCGTTACCTGACCACTGACGAAGTGGATGAACTGAGATAAAACCATGCCAAAATTTGCTGCTAATTTAACCATGCTGTTTACCGAACTGCCGTTCCTGGACCGGTTCGCCGCCGCTGCCCGCGCGGGTTTTGAAGCCGTGGAGTTTCTGTTTCCCTATGAGTATGAGGCCGGGGAAATTAAACAGCGCCTGCAGGAAAACCAGCTGCAGCTGGTGCTGTTCAATACCCCACCTGGCGACGTCAACGCCGGAGAATGGGGGCTCGCCGCGGTGCCAGGCAGAAGCGCCGAGGCCCGCCAGCAGATCCAGCTGGCGCTGGAGTACGCCTGCCAGCTGGATTGCCCGCAGGTGCATATCATGGCCGGCGTGGTACAGCCGGGGATGGATCGCGCAGCCTGCGAGGCCGTGCTTATCGATAATCTGCGCTACGCGGCGGAGTGCTTTGCCCGCCACGACAAGCGGATACTCATCGAAGCGCTGAATCCCCAGACCAAACCGGGCTATCTCTACCACAGCCAATATCAAACGCTGGAGATGGTGAAACGGGTCGACAGGCCGAACGTCGCGGTGCAGTTAGATCTGTTTCACGCGCAGAAGGTGGACGGCAATTTAAGCTATCTCATTACCGAATATGCCGGCCAGTATCGCCATATTCAGATTGCCTCCCTGCCCGACCGTCATGAACCGGATGAGGGCGAAATAAACTATCCGTGGCTCTATGCGCTACTGGATAAAACCGGTTATGACGGCTGGATCGGCTGCGAATATATCCCCCGAGCAGACACGCTTTCCGGGCTGGGGTGGTTCTCGCCCTACCGGAAAAAATAAACGCCGTTTTCTAAAAAAATAACTCTCTGTACACCTGTTAATACCCGAGGCAAACCTATGTCGACATCGGCGCTGTTACTTATTGCGTTAGCCAGCGTAGTGCTGTTGCTCCTGTTGGTGATCAAAGCGAAAGCGCATCCTTTTGTGGCGCTCCTGATCGTCAGCCTGCTGGTGGCATTCGCCACCGGTATTCCGGCAGATAAAATTATTACCACCATTGAAAAAGGCATGGGCGGCCTGCTTGGTCACATCGCCAGCATTATTATTCTGGGCTCAATGCTGGGGGTGCTGATTGAAATGTCCGGCGGCGCCGAATCGCTGGCGAAAACGTTGACCGGCGTACTGGGCGCAAAACGGACCATTGCCGCCTTAACCATCGTGGCTTTTATTCTCGGCACGCCGGTCTTTTTTGAAGTCGGCTTTATCATCATCATTCCGTTAATTTACGGCTTCAGCAAAGTCGCCCACGTGTCGCCGCTGAAGTTTGGCCTGCCGATGGCCGGAGTGATGTTAACCGTGCACGTCGCGCTGCCCACCCACCCTGGCGCAGCGGCCGCGGCAGGCATTCTGCATAGCGATGTGGGCTGGCTGATGCTGGCGGGGATTGGAGTATCGATAGTCGTTGGTATCGTGGGTTATTTTGTCGCCCGGTTTATCAATCGGCGCCATTATCATCTGTCGATTAACGTGCTGGAACAGCAGCAAACAGCTGAAGTGCCAGACCTCTCCGTTAACGCGCAGCAGACCCGTCTGCCGCCGCCGAATGCGCTGGTTATCGGTGGACTGATCGTGGTGCCCATTATGCTGATTGTTTCCGGGACGCTGTGTCAGGCAATGCTGCTGCCGGAAAACGCGGTTCGCCAGCTGATGACCGTCATTGGTACTCCACCGGTCGCCCTGTTGATCTCCCTGGGCCTGGCCAGCTGGACGCTGGGCATCCGTCGGCGGATGAGCCTGAAAAAGCTGGGCGAAGTCACCGGCAGCGCGATCCCCTCTTCGGCGGATGTGATCCTCGTCGCCGGCGCCGGCGGCGCCTTTGGCGGCGTACTGGTCGCCTCCGGCATCGGCAATGCCTTAGCCGAGGCGCTGGAGACAATTCATCTGCCGCTGATGCCCGCCGCCTTCCTGCTCTCGCTGGTACTCCGGGCCTCGCAGGGATCGGCCACCGTGGCGATCCTCACCACCTCCGGTCTGCTGTCTCAGGCGGTCATCGGGCTGGATCCGATTCAGCTGGTGTTGGTAACGCTGGCGACTTGCTTCGGCTCGCTCGGGTTATCGCACGTCAACGATGCCGGGTTCTGGGTCGTCACGCGCTATCTCGGGCTCTCAGTGCCGGACGGGTTAAAAACCTGGACCGTATTGACGACCATCATGGGGGTGACGGGCTTTCTGATCACCTGGCTGCTGTGGTTTGTGTTGTGATATTCGTGAAAGGTGGCCACCGGGCCACCTTTATTTGTCATTTGTCAGTTAGCCGGGCGCTGGCCGCGCTGTCACCTCACCAGACAGCGTCACCGGAATAAAATAGCGTACGCGATAGCGCCTTTCCGCCGCTGGCCCACCTTCCGTATGACGCTCGAGAAAGCATTCAATGTCGACTCCCTCCCGGCGGCTTGCTCCCAGCGCTGGCAGCAATTCCATATACAGATCGCTGGATAAACGGGCGTAACGCGCCCAACTGCCATAGAATTCAACGCCAACATACAGCCCAGGCCTTGTCGTCAACGTGCTGTTCGTCGTCAGCGCGGGCAGCGCCCCTCGCTCCCGATGACAACCGACAAAAGCGTTAACCTCGACGTTAAGCTCATTGTTTCTCGCCGCATAATAATCGGATAACACAGAGAGACGGCCACCGCCGGCGGTAAAAAAACGGTCAACCTTTTGTCTGACAGCCGTCTTCGACGTGCTTTGCAATACCATATCCGACAGGCGCAGCTCATACTTCATTGGAGAGCCACGATAGACCCTCTCGGGCAGTGAACAGAAACGGCCCTGAGGCAGGCTCTCACCCTCCGGGTCGAATTTCTTTAACAGCAAAGCCGTGTCCCAGTGCACGGCGCAACGGTATTCCCGTGGCGAGAGCGAGAAGCGCTTCTTAAACTCCCGGGAAAAAGTCTGCGGCGAGTCATAGCTTAACTGCCAGGCAATGGCGGCGATCGGTTGCCGTGTTAATCGCAGACTCACCGCCGCGATGGTCAACCGCCGCAGCCGGATATACTGCCCGATGGGTAACTGACCATACTGATAAAACACCTCATAGACAAACCGCCGCGAATACCCCATATACTGCGCCAGGTCATCGATAGACGGGTTACAGTAGATATTATCTTCCAGCCACGCCAGCATTTTTAAATAGAGCATCTGCTTCATAGATACCGCATACTTCCTGTAGTCTTATCCTCCTCTAATTTTAACAACAGGCGGCGGACAGCACTAAGCTTTTTATGCACGGCAAAAATAAAAAAATAATTATCAGTGAAAAACCTAACAGACATATGTTTAACGTTTTGTTTATTAGGAACTTTCGTATGCTCACCTGCCGTTATCCCACTTTCTCCAGCGAATATTGCATTAGTGTAAAACATCCCTTAGATTATCTCGTCTAAAAATAATCGGCGTATTGCCATTATATGTTTTAATTTATCCTGATATCATTTTAATACCCAACAGGGAAGTTATATGACGAATTTTTTGTTCAATATAAAAAATCACTATCTGCGGGTCGCGATTGCCGAACTGGTCAATGAAACGATGCAGGCGTGCGAGCGATCGCATTATCAGTTTTCTCAGCAATGGAAGCCGGCGTCGATTGCACAAGCCGATGTCATATTCACGGAAATGGTGGCGGGAGAATGGTACTTATGCCATGAACTTTTACAGCACGCTACAGAGAATTATCAACTTTTTATTTTCCTGAATGATGAAGAGGTTACCGTCATCGATCACTTACCCAACTGTTTTAAGCATGCGGTATTTATACACCCGCACACCGCCGTTCATCTTCTTAAGGAGGTGATAGGTCATGCAATTCAACGCCCCTTAACGGAACAGCATGGCTCTCCCTTTAATCGTCTGCGTCGCTGCATAAATTGTCCCTGTAAGTCATTGAGCGACGCACAAACCAAAGTCATCTACGCGTTCAGCATTGGCCTGAGCCCGCATGAAGTTGCCACTGTACTAAAAATTAGTCACAAAACGATCCATTCGCATAAAAAGAACATTATGAATAAGTTCCATTTAAAGAGTCGTCAGCAATTCAACAATCTTGTCCAGATACTCGCCAGACGTTAACCTCGTAAAATATTATTATGCTAACTCATTATCTTCTGGAACGGAAGACATAACGTCTTTTACGCCTCTCTTTAATATAGGAAATACCGCTCCACAAAGAAATAATGGGGCAAAAAATCAAACATAAAACAATAAGCAAATCACCCATGACAACCTCGAAAAATAAAAAGAATTTGATTGGCATAGATAATATTGACCTCATATTATCCATGCAAGCTCATTTCTTTTTTTCCAGAACACGTCATAGCGTGGTAGGATAATTCCTGACAGCCATTATTTAATCGCTAAGTTCAGTCTCCGCCCCCGAGTTTTAGAAGAAATGTATGGCCTGTTATTGTCTTTTAGCAACGATATTGAGAAAAAGATAGCTAAACATCCGATTCCCTGTAGAGTGGAGGGAATCACCATGTGAATCTCCCGTTCCGCGTAGCGGACATCACGGTTGGTTGAATGTCAGAAAATGCTGGCCTCCTCCTTGAGGGTATGGCCCTACCTCCCTATTTTCGCTCTGTACAGGCCATCGGGCTCTGCTACAGCGAACGGAATGACTATGCTAACCACCTTGATTTACCGCAGCCAGGTTGATCCAGCCCGGCCACTGACCGATCTTGACGCCCTTATTCATCGCGCCAGCGGAAAAAATATGCCCCTCGGGATAACCGGCATTCTGCTGTTTAATGGTCAGCAGTTTTTCCAGGTACTGGAAGGAAATGAGGAGATCCTCGAGTCGTTATTCAGCAAAATACAATTCGACCCACGACATCGCGATGTGGTGGAGCTGATGCGCGACTACTCGGCCTATCGCCGTTTTCGGGACGTCGGTATGCGGATGCTGGATCTCCGCTATCATGAGAATAATGCTGCAGTAGAAGAGATCCTGCGCTTCAGCACCTTTGGTAAAACTGAGCCGGTCAATGACCGCATGTTCAGACTGATTAGCGCCTTTATCGCCGACGGCGGGCGCTATTGCCTGCCCGAGTCTCTGCAGCCTTCTCGCTGGTCGATGACTCCCGCAGTGGGCAATGCCTCGCCGCGCAACCTGACGGATCAGCCCTGCCAGTTCGCCCTGCAGGCCATCGTCGAGCCGGCCAAAAGGCGGGTCTCTTCCTTTGAAGCCCTGATCCGCAGCCCAACCGGCGGCTCACCCGTGGAAATGTTTGCCGCCATTGCGGCGGAAGATCGCTACCGTTTCGACCTTGAGAGCAAAGCGTTTGCCTTCTCTCTCGCCGCCCGCCTTCCGCTCGGCAAACAGCAACTGGCGGTCAACCTGCTGCCAGGCTCGCTGTATAACCATCCTGACGCCGTAGGCTGGCTGATGGACAACCTGCTGGCGGCAGGTCTCAGGCCAGAACAGGTCTTGATCGAGGTGACTGAGACGGAGGTTATCTCCTGTTTCGACCAGTTCCGCAAAGTACTCAAAGCGCTGCGCGTGGCCGGCATGAAACTGGCCATCGACGATTTTGGCGCCGGTTACTCCGGTCTGTCGCTCCTGACCCGCTTTCAGCCTGATAAAATCAAAGTGGATGCGGAGCTGGTGCGCGATATTCATATTAGCGGCACCAAACAGGCGATTGTCGCCTCGGTCGTGCGCTGCTGTGAAGATCTCGGCATCACCGTGGTCGCCGAGGGCGTCGAAACCATTGAGGAGTGGTGCTGGCTGCAGTCGGTAGGCATTCGCCTGTTTCAGGGATTTCTCTTTTCCCGACCCTGCCTTAACGGCATCGGGGAGATCTGCTGGCCGGTAGCGCGCCAGGCAACGGACCTGTAAGGACGCGCACCCGGGCATCGTCATTGCCAGTGGGCAAGCTTTTCGCTCAGCGCCGCCAGGGCATATCGTACCGCTTTCGCCACCACGGTCTCACAGTCGCCGGCAAAGCACATCCGTTTGGTTTCAGTCTGGCCGCGAAAATTCCAGGCAAACCATACCGTGCCGGCGGGGGTACCATCTTCCCCGCCCTCCGGTCCCGCGTAGCCGCTGATGGCGATGGCGATATCGGCGTCAGCCATTGCCAGAATACCGGTCGACATCTCCTGGACGCACGCTTCGCTGACGGCGCTGTGTACCGCCAGGGTTTCCGCACGAACCTGCAGCACGTTTCGTTTGGCTTCATCGCTGAAAGTGACGACGCCGGTATCATAAAACGCCGCGGTATCCGCCTGAGCACAGAGCGCCGCCGCCAGATTGCCCCCGGTGCAGGACTCTGCCGTGGTTAGCCGCCAGCCCCGCGCAACCAGCATCTGAGCCACTTCCGCCGTTAGCGCTGAGGTCGGTTTTGCATCGTAACTCATCTCGTCTGTCATTCAGACCCCTCACAAAATATCAAAGGAATAACAGCAGCATCGCGCCAGTTAAAAGAATAGCATATCGATTTCTCTCGTCGGCAGTAGACCGATCGCGTCAGTTCGGGTGGAAAAATAAAGGCCCGCTGCGCGGGCCTTAGCGAATACTCGTCTGAACTGTCGCCGAATCAGACCTTGTGTTCAATCACCCGGCCGTGACTCTCAATGGCAATTTTGCGCGGTTTTTCGCTTTCCGGGATCTCCTGATGGATAGTCACCTTTAAGATCCCACTATCCAGCTGTGCCTGATTAATCTGGGCATGTTCAGGAAGCGAGAAACTCAGCTGGAAATCAGCGCGGCGGATGCCTTTATATATCCAGCGCTGGCTACCGTCGGTCCCGGAATCAGTTTCTGCACGTTTGCCGGTAATATGCAGATTACCGCCGACGGTCTCTATTTCCAGTTCCTCATCTTTCCAGCCGGGCACGCTGACGCTGAGCAGGAAATTACTGTCATCTATTTTCTGCAAATCATAGGCCGGCAAGGCGCCCACCGGCGTATCGCCAGTTAACTGGCTGAAAAGACGGTCAATGCGGTTGAAACGATCGGCAAAAAGAGAATCAGCGAAAACAGGGAGTGCTGACAAGGTTTTGAGTGCCATAATTAACCTCCTGAATATCCATTCAAAAGCTCAACATAAAGGCAAGCATTGCTTGTCCGCTATATAAAATAATATCTGCAGTGCATTTTTCAAGAGCGAAAATAAAATTTTTTATCACTCGCCACAGGAAAAAATAACCAGGCCGGGTGGCAGAGTGACCCCCGCCCGACGGCGGGGGCAGTGGCGCTTCTGAGTCCCATAACTGATGCTGTTTAACATTCAATAAACAGAAGCGACATGTATATATAACTTGTTCAAAGGGATGTCAACGCCCGGACCGCGCCACCACCCCCACCGTCCGTTTTGCCCTTTACGACTGCAGTGATAAGCGCGTTCCTCACCAGCGGCTCGCTCCGCCGCCCGAGGCGCGCTGACAAGCCATTGCCTTGCTGGCATCAGCCGGCAAACCCTGACGAAAAAATAGTCAGCCCTGCAAGGAACCTTTCTCGCCGTCCCGTGCCTAATAACCTGCATACGCACTTTCTGAGGCACCACCATGACCGGTATTTTTATCTCCACCACCCTGTTCGCCCTCTTCGCGTCGATGTTGATCGGCCTGGGGATGGTCTGGAAAGGCATTTCCAACAACCCCGATAACTGATTCTTTTGTACGCCGTTGCTGTTCACCCTCCGCAGCGGCGGGACAATACCTCGCTCCCTTTTTGTCAAAGACAACTCCTGGCTTCGCTCAGGCGCGATCTCATCGAGGATCCGCGCCTGCACAACGTATTTTTGAAATAGCAATTCACACAGTGAATAAATTACTTTGATTAATATATTTGAGACCAGAATTAACGCATGCAATATAAGCAATTTAAGCAGTTTGTGCCAAATTGCCGACAACTTCTATGCGACCCATATACGTAACTCACTGATTTTAAAAATCTTATATCATCCGCACAGCAATAAGTCCAATTTTGGACTTATTGCTTTTGTTTGTTATTAGAAATATCCTAAGCCCATATTCGCAAAACAAATTTGCTTCAAAGAATTTTATCAACCTTAATCCATTTCGCGTTCATCATCACTATGCCTGATTTTTTAATTAACACTGAAAATATTTATCTGAAACGGGGAATTTGCGAGCTACTGATCGAGATCGCAATCGAAGAAAATATCTGTACGCCCTTTTCCCTTCACGAATATTCATCTGACATCATTAGCCAGACTGATGTGCTTTTTACGGAAATGGAAACCGGTGAACATTACCTGTGTCACCCGTACTTCAAGAAGATACCGCAACAGACGCCTGTCTTTGTTTTTGTCCCCAGCGACAGCTGTGCCCGGGTTGACCGTTTGCCGCTTTGTCTGCGTGATGCCTGTTTTATCAGTATCAACGCCGATCTCCGCAGCATTAAAAAGCAAATTGCAAACCGTCTGACGGCATTAAGTAAACCCGTCGCTGGGGGGGCGGAAAAAGACAGCAGACGCTGCCTTAAATGCCCGCGACTAACATTGACCAAATCGCAGCTTTATATTATCGATGCGATAAAAACGGGAATGAACAATCAACAGATAGCGCAAGAGCTGGGCATCAGCCATAAGACGGTTTTTTCACACAAAATAAACATCATGAAAAAATTCCAGATTGATACTAAGCAAGAGCTGGCGCGATTCTCGGCCATCGCTCTTGCGCTATCCTCAATAGCAACCCATTAACGCCGGGTTTTGTTAAAACGCATCTTAAGCTTCCTTCTGTCTTTAACATATGACAGACCACAAAATAATGATGTTAACAATAACACCACCGCCAGGGCTAATAGCAGAAAATTACTCATACACGACCTTTTCAGAGATAAAGATGATTATCAAATAATACGGGGTATAAGTTTTCAAAAACAACTATCCCTCAGCCATTTCAGATTAAGGTAAGACCTTGTGCGATAATTCTGAAAATGAATAAAGCTGAAGAAATTATTTTTATTATTACGCGCGCATTTAGCTAATAAAAAGCACATCGCTGCACGGGGTAAAGCAGGCGTGACGCGCAGCGGTTACTCCCATAATACCAGCATAAAATTGGGGGCGGATGTCTAAGAGTATCTTCGTGGGCATGCCAGCAGGTTTTGCCGGAAAGATCGCCCAAGGCGACCGCGTCATTACCCGTCACCAGGGTTAACCTAAACGTTATGTACAGCCACTGAACTGGCTTAACCACTCGTTTAACGTCAATGAATAAAGCAGGCTCGGCGGTGCATCTTTTACATCAGCAATATCGTTAATGTACCTCATCCCGGCTTTCTCGAGAACTTTCTGCGAAGCCAGATGGTTAGCCCGGACAACCGCTGACATCTCCGCAAGTTTAAGCACCTCGAAGCCATATCTCATCGCGTCAATCGCAAACTCGGTGGCCAGGCCTTTTCCCCATGCCTCAGTAAAAAACCGATATCCAAGATTGTTAATGGTGACATCGTTATAACTGCGTAGACTGACGCCACCAAAGCCAATGATGTGTTCAGGGGTATTGCGCATTGATATTGCCCAGTTTCCGAATCCGTGCGTTTGCCAGTGCGCGAGCCAGCGCCGCAGGACAACTTCCGCATAGTCTATATTCGGGTACGGTCCTGCGGGGTTGAAGGTATTGGTCGCGGGATCGCCATAAATTCGGTACAGATCGTCGACATCGGAAGCCATGACCGGGCGAAGATGCAAACGATGGGTATCAATGTGCAAACTTACCTCCTGACGGGGAATATTACCGATGATGCTTCGAGGATTTCTGCCTGCCCATTGAAGCACAAATCTCCATACCGGGGAACCGGTTAGCCAGCGTTGAGAAGCATTTGAAAAATTATGCTGCCGATGATGAAAATAGGATATGTTAATTCTATGATGGATTAACGCTTTTGCTGGCTCCACGCCCAGCATTACTGAGTGAACACAGGACTGTAAATGATCGATGACATCCGCTACCTGATAGTATTTGCCAAAATTGTAGAACGAGGTTCTATCTCAGGTGGCGCCGCAGCGTTAGGCCTGACGACCGCAACAGCAAGCACACATTTATCCAGACTTGAGAAAAACCTCAATAGCGCCTTGCTGTACAGAAATACGCGAAAAATTTCTCTAACGCAGGATGGCATCAGTTTGCTGGAGACCGCCAGATCGATGCTGGAGCTGTATGAAAGGGGCGTCATTGAATTTAAACAACGCTCTATCTCTACCGTCGGCAAGCTGCGCATTTCCCTCCCTGCTGTTTTTTTAAACGGTCCATTCACCCGCCATCTGGCGAATTTTATCAAAGAAAACCCGGATATTTCCCTGAGTATTTCTTATAGTGATCTGCGCGAGGACATCATCGCCGATAGCATTGATGTCGCCTTCCGTATTGGCGAACTCCCGGACAGTTCACTCAAAGCAAGACACCTATTTGTTCTACCACGACAACTGGTGGCGTCTAAGGACTTGCTCATGCAGCACCAACCCATTAAGCATCCCGTTGAGCTGGGATCCCTGCCGTGGATTGGGTTAACAATGAGAGAGAACATCCGAGAGTTCAGGCATAAAAACGGCGAACTGGCGGTCATTAAGTATGCTCCTATGGTATGCGTTGATAACATTGAAGCTGCCTATGTCCTTGCCAAACAGAACATAGGGCTTGCCGTACCTCCCCGTTTCCTCTGCGAAAATGATGTTAAACTCGGGGAGATGCATGAAGTACTTCCTGACTGGTCATTAGAGCCGCTAAAAGTTTATGCCATTTGGCCCGCCAATATATCAACCAGCAGCGCCGCCTATAAACTAATTAATTACATTTATAACGCTATGGAACAACATAAGCTTTGAACAGTTAAAATCATTGTGGGTAAAGCATATAACATGCGATAACGCATAAAACCCCGCCCATCAATAAATTAAAGATACGCATTTGTGCCCTTCCCTGAAGAAATGTTGACATTTTATCACCGAAGATTGCCCAAATTGATAATGAGATATAACAGATAAAAAAGTAAATAATAATGAACAGTATTAGGGGCAGACTGGTTGATGGCTCAGAAAACAAGGTAGTTCCAGAGGTACAGGCAGCCCAGGCTTTTGGGTTGAACCATTGCATTAACACTCCCTGAACAAATCCGGGTGCATTTCCCTTTTTTAATGACCAATCAGGTTGTGATGTGGCAATTTTATAGCCCTGATACAGTATAAAAATCGAGCCGAGAACATTCAGGTATTTGAAAAATGATGGGTGCGAGGCAATGACTGTGTATAACCCAAAACTAACAAAGATAAGCAACAGGGTGAAACCCAGAGTCGCACCGGATACGAAGGCGAATGTTTTTCTAAAGCCATGCATAACACCTGAAGAGATAATGACCATATTGACTGGCCCGGGCGAAAACGACAGAGCCAGAGAATACAGAAACATAGTAGCCATCAAAACCATTTTTTCGTCCACGTTGCCAATGAAAGATATCGTTGTAGCGAGATTTATATAACAAGTTATTTCGCTATATTTAAAGACTACCCCGATATGGACGTTAGATTAAATAGCTCATTCTCTAAAGGTGTGTTTGATAATTTAGCAATTTTACAGCAGTACCTGCCCGGCTATGCGCCCAATCCCCATCGAAAAAAGCATGGCCAGCGTGCTCCAGAACGTAATTCTGCTGATAGCTCTGACAGGCGGTGCGTTACTCACCACGGAAGAGAAATAGCCAAGAGCAGCCAGTGAACAGAGAGTGGATAGGAAAATCGCGATAACAGTCAGTTTTGCTGGCGATAGCACTGCAACGATCAAGGGTAACCCCGCCCCGGCTGAAAAACTCACGGCCGAAAAAATGGCCGCCTGCAAAGGTCGCGCAGAATGAGTATCCGTTAATCCCAACTCTTCGCGGGCATGGGCCTCGAGGGCATCTTTAGCCATCAGTTGCTCTGCAACCTGGCGGGCAAGCGCAGGCTCCACTCCGCGTTGGATATAAAGAGACGTCAGCTCCCGTACCTCTCCCTGATAATCTGCGTCCAGCTCACTTTTTTCCTCGGCAAGCGCGGCGGTTTCCGTATCCGCCTGGGATGATACCGAAACATATTCCCCTGTTGCCATCGACATGGCTCCCGCAACCAGCCCGGCGACACCGGCCAGCAACACGCCCGAAGGGCTGGTATTTGCAGACGCCACGCCGAGCACCAGGCTGGCGGTTGAGACAATCCCGTCATTCGCCCCGAGTACCGCCGCCCTTAACCAACCGACGCTTTCAATGCTGTGTCGTTCAAGATGCATGCCTTTTTCCTTTTAATACGCACTCTCATCGGGATTAGCGAGAGACCAGAACCTTATCCAACAACGGGATGTTTCTTTTGACTGCGAAAGGTGAGGAAGATATGCAGCAATCCCATCGCACCATGTGCCCAGAAATAGGTTTCAATGAACACCGTCAGAAATTTATGCAAATGCAGGACCGCTTCTGCCAGCGCCGTTGACGTCCCTGGCGCGGTGTCCAGTACAAACCAGAGCCCTCCACAGAGTGCGACCGCCAACAAAGCAAGTACGCCAAGCCCCTGGATCATCGCCGCTATGCCACCGGCATGTGCTTCAGGAAGACGAAATGTCATTAGCATTTTAATGTCTTCAACTACACCGCGAAAATCAAGGGACGACCAGGCAAAATAGTAACGAAACCCACGTTGTTTAAGCATCCATACCAGCATCACTACACCAAGAACCATCAGCGCGAATCCAGAGATAACATGGAACCATGTCACGACTCCGGTCAGAGTTACGTCGCGAAGCGCCTCACTTTCGGTGAGATTAGAGCTAATGATCTGCAGCAGAATCAGGGTGGCGACAATAATATGCAGCATGCGGAAAAAAGGGGTGTCTTTATGCGGAAGCGCATTGCGAAGTTGTTCGTTCATTATTTGGCCATTTTATGAGGGAATCGGCCACATCAGTATTGCGTCTGTTTGTTAACGCAACCTTAACGCCTTGATGTTGAAGTGCACTGAATGATGTATGAATAAAAGGCAAACCATACCGGCTATCTCAGCAGCTAATAGCATCCATGGACTTACTCGTGAAACTGATGCGCCTGTCTCCTCCGCCTTATTTCCTCGTGGAGCGACAGAAGAAGACGCTGCCTCAATGGGTAAACATTATCGTGGTTCGTTTGGCACTGGCTCATGTTGATCCTGGTGCTTCAGGCAAAGCTACCCAGACTCATCTGGGTTGGTTACCGGACGGACCTGGTTTGCTTGAAGACTTACGTAATATGAATAAAGGCTAAACAGACCATTTTCAACCAAAAGACTTAGCCTTCAACACACGAATTAATAATCGTCCTGTTGAAGGGTCCCTCCTGTGAACGCACACAGCGTGTGCTTTAAAAACAGGCATATAGCTTTTCCTGAATAAAGGGAGAAACACAAGCAACAGAATCCCTGCTCCAAATGCAGCCAAGCCATGTAACCAGTCAATCATAGTCAGCGGAATGAGGAACAGGCAGTAGTGCAAAACACAGAATACCGTCGTGCATGTCTTCGCCCATCCAGGGACTAACACATTTGGATCCGCTTCGTAAAATTTACTCTTTCTGAGAATGTCCTCAGAGGCTATCCGCATGCCTACGAACCAGAACAAAGGCAGGTACGTCGCTGAAAATAGAGACAGCACAATAATATTCCAATCAGACACTCGCGCACTTCCTTATTCATTGCTTCCCTGGATAAAAATCATTAGCGCGAATATATCATTTTAACGATATAACCCACGCTATAGACGGCTTTATTTCATCTGGCATAATACACTACGATGAGAAACATACCGAGCAATCTTATGCAAAGTCAAGATTAAAAAGGGACGCACGTTCGGGAGTGTTCAGGAACAAAGGCGAATTATTACGTATTATCAACGTCAGATGGTGCCTCTCTGCCACCGATGCGGCATTCGGTCAGCCGTAGCCGCGTACAATTCATTATTTATTCAAGGTTCAATGCGTAGAGTGATGCACTGAAATTTTTCAATAAAAAATCAACGTATAAACGGATTTTTGGTAACTGTTGACGGTTTGCAAAGGTCAATATATGCACTGGCTTAGCTAATGGTTGAAATTCAGACATCAGAGGCAGCAGTCGGCCATGTTGCAAATCTTCAGCCAACAGGATCTCGGGTTGCATAATAATTCCCAATCCATTCAATGCTGCCCTTCGCAATGCTTCCCCATTGTTACAGGTCATCGTGATGTTTACCGGAGCTCTGACAGGTTTGCCTTCCCTCTGAAGTGTCCATTCATTCGCTGCAATGGGATGGGCAAACCCAAGACATCGATGATGGCATAACTCTTCAGGTGTTATGGGTTCCCCTGCCCGTTTTATATAGGCCGGAGATGCACACATGACTGAGCGATATGGCGCTATCGGACGGGCAACAAGTGTATTAACATGCAGGAGCTCACCAATCTTAATCATGACATCTAAACCTTCATCTGCCATATCCATCGATTTATCGCTCAGCACCAGGTCTACTGCCATATCAGTCCATTCAATAAGAAACTGAGCAGTAACAGGCGAAAGCGCATGGACACCAAAGGAGACTGGGCAACCTACTCTCAGTTTTCCACGTGGCTTCTGGTGAAGAGCAAATGCCTGTGACTCGCTATCTTCAATATCAGCTAATATCCGGCGGCAACTCTGATAATAACCCTGACCAAAATCGGTCAGACTTTGCCGACGCGTTGTGCGATTAAGTAAGCGAACGCCGAGATGTTCCTCTAACGCTTTGATATGCAGCCCAACCATGGTTCCGCTGATTCGCATCTCTTCAGCAACAGCGCTAAAGCTGCCCCTGTCCACGACGCGGACAAACACCGCCATACTTTCCAGTTTATTCACTATTATCAAGCCTGGCTTGTTAAAGATAAAAACATAACGCTGTTTATCAAATTTCACCAGCGGGTTTTAATCTGTTTTCACTTAGTGCAGGAGGGTTAAAAATGATTACCAATACAGAGCTCCGTGAGCGAGGAATGAGATTGTTTAATGAGCTGTATGGAAATGGCGCAGGAGAAGAACTACGAAAGGACATGGCCGATTTGTGCCCTGATTTTACTGATATCTCGATCGAATGGGCTATGGGAGGCATCCTTGCACGCCCGGGGCTGGATGCTAAAACGCGGGAGCTGGTTGTCATTGCTTCCTGCGTCACTCTGGGTCATACGGTTCCACAATTGAGGGCACACGCTCAGGCAGCGCTAAATGCAGGGGCAACCAGAGAAGAAATCATCGAGGTTGTCCTACAATTACTGTTTTATGCAGGAGGCGCCGCGGTGCGCAATGCACTCGTCAATATACGCGATATTATAAATGCTGAGTTAAACGTCGAAGCGAAAATGTCCTGAAGACAATCGCTGTTTGCCATTCTAGCCATCCCATTTGACAAGCGTGCTGGCTCGGGTCATTGCCTGGCGCGTTTTTTGGATTGTCTGCAGCACATTCCTAACCAGGCGTCACTGATTAAGGGAATGGGATGGCTAACTCGATTTCAGAGACGGTATCTCATCACTACATGCTGTCAGATACAAGGAAAGCGGGGAGGCAGAACCTGTCTTCGTCCAGTGCTAAAAATCCCACGCTATTAAAGGGATTTGTCTAAACGGTAGAATTTAAATCAACAACATACATGGCCATTTAATGATGCAAGTGATACTTGTTCGACACGCGGAAACAGAGTGGAATATAAAAGGAATAATTCAGGGACAGAGTGACAGTGCGTTAACCCCCCGCGGGGAGCGCCAAACATCAGCTTTACTTGCCGCGTTTGCAGCGAGTGATTACCGGGTAGACTGCGTTTACACGTCTCCGCTTGGTCGTGCCTGGCAAATGGGACAGCACCTGGCTGACCGTTTTCGTTGCCCATTGATAGCTGAGCCGGCCCTCAAAGAACAGGCCTTTGGCCAGTTCGAAGGTATGTTAACGTCACAGCTCATGCAACAACGTCCCCACGATGCGCATGCGTTATTCACACTTGATGCTGAGTATTGCCCACCAGAGGGGGAGTCATTAGCACAAGCAACCCGACGAGTAACAGGTTTCATACACAACCTACAAGAAACCACAGAACATCAGCGCGTCTGTGTTGTCACGCACGGGCAAGTCAGCCAGGGCGTGCTGGCGGTGCTTAAAGAAGGGACTATTGATAATTTTTCGCGGTACGCTCACCCTAATGCAAGTTACTCGGTGTTCGATTTCCGGGATGGGAAATGCCTGGCAATCAGATGGGGAATTGCCACACACCTGCTTCAACTCGAACGCCAGAACGCTTAATTTCATATGCCCCTCTGCGGCAAACAAGTGATACCCTGGAAGATATGAACCCGCTTCAGGAATGCTTATGAAACCAACCCTTAATCAGTTGATTAACTTTTGCACTGTTGCTGAAATCGGAAACATTGGCAAAGCCGCCAGTAAACTTAATATTTCGCAGCCTCCCTTAAGCCGGCAAATAGCCCAGCTGGAAACTATCCTCGGTGCAAAGCTATTTAACCGGGCCGCAAAAGGGGTCAGTTTAACCCTTGCCGGGGAGCAATTTCTGCTGGACTGCCGCGCGATGCTGGCAATGCTGGAGCAGGCCTGTAATAACGTACGGGCAATAGAATCAGGGCAGAAAGGGGTTCTGAAATTAGGCGCAACAATGTATGCCAGCTATAGCGTTGTGCCGCATGTTGCGATGCAGCACAGGAATACCTGTTCCGACGTGGAATTGCATTTTCAGGAGAGGGTCCCCTCTGATTTACACGCCGCATTACAAGATGGCAGATTGGACGCGGCAATCAGCTTCTCCGAGACGGCCACGCCGGGGATTCATTCACTGGTGCTCTTGCGTGAGCCGCTCATTGCCGCCCTTCCTGCCAACCACCCCCAGGTTCAACACGAGCATTTCAGGCTTGAATCACTCTGTGATGACCCGTTCATCACGGTTCCGCGCGAGAGCGCGCCGATGCTCTATGATTCCATCCTTCATCAGTGCCTCAAAGCTGGATTTAGTCCGCAAATAGGTCTGGAAGCCTCCGTGCAGCAGACTGTGATGAATTTTGTGGCCCATGGTGTTGGTGTCGCGCTTATTCCCGCCAGTATGGAGAATGCTCAATTACGCGGTGTGGTTTACCGGAAGCTGGAAAATCCGAATATGGTGGAGAATATGCTGATGTGGTCGGCAAAGAACACTAATCCGGCTTTACCGGGTTTTGTGAACCTGTGCCGCAGTATCAGGGATAAACTGGATGCGGCACAGGCCGGACGGATTAACGATTAACTTTTACTGATGATGATTTCGATCACGTTAGGCTTGCCACTCGCCAGTGCGGCCTCAACGGCCGGGGCGATATCGCCGGCACGGATAACTTTTCGGGTCTCCAGCCCCATCGATGCACCCAGTGCCTGATAATCCACTGCCGGATTAACCAAATCCATTGCGATGAAGCGATCTGTTTGGGCCGACGTATAATCCGCCTGAGAACGCATGAAGTTTTTCAATACGTTATATTCCGTATTATTCATGACAATAAAGGTGACTGGCAGTTTTTCATGTGCGGCCGTCCAGAGAGCCTGAGGGGAGTACATCGCCGCGCCGTCTCCCACAAAGCACACCACAGGCGCTTTTCCCAAACCGAGTGAATAGCCGACAGCCGCGGGCATTCCCCATCCCAGGCCACCGCCGCGTAAAAAGGCATATTGATCCGCGCGGTGACTGTTGAGAGATTTGCGAAGCGAACCGCTGGTGGCAATCGCCTCGTCAACAATGGCCACATCTGGTCCGATCGCCCTTGCTGCCTCAAACGCCGCCACCAGCGGCGTAATTACCGTAGCAGATTGTTGTTCCTGAACCTGCCCGAGCAGACTTTCTTTGCTCAATTTAAACTCATAAACCGCCTTTTCAAAACGGCGTTGATAATCACGGCGATGGTTTGCCGTGGCTTTCTCCAGTTCAGGAAGTAGCACCTTTAACGATGATTTAATATCGCCAACCACTGAGAGTTCACTACTGTAGGTGCGTCCCAGGTCGCCCGCATCGGCTGATAACTGGAACACTTTGCACTGCTCCGGCACTGCCTGACCTTCGGTATAAAGAATAGTGATAAGCGACTTACCGCCAAGGGCAAAAATAGCATCGTACTGGCTTAATGCTCGGTTAATTTCCGTCGCTTTCGTGGACAGATTGCCCCGCCAGAGAGGGTGTGCTGTTGGGTAGGGGATCCGGTTCGGCCATGTTGAACCGTACACGTCAGCGGCAAGCATCTCAGCAAGAGCAACAACCTCATTGGCCGCTTCACTTTGATAGATTTCGTCGCCGGCAATCAGTGCGACGTTACCCGGAGTAAATGCCGCTAGCTTACTCGCCAGCAAAGGTAATGAACCTGCGACTGCATTGCGGTCGATAGTAGAAGGCGCGCCAATGCCAATAGCACTCATCGCCTCCATCACATCCATCGGAAGCGACAGGAAAACGGAGCCTTTCGGTGCAGCGTCAGAATCGTGGAAGGCCCGACGAACTAATACCGGTAGCTGATCAACGTGGGTAACCTCCTGCGACCATTTCGCGAACGTTTTACCCATACCGACCAGATCACCCAACAATAATGGGTCGGTTGTCGTGTGGCGTGAATCCTGCTGCCCCGCCGTCACCACCAGCGGTGTCTGTGAGCATTTTGCATTCAACAGGTTTCCCATGCCGTGGCCTAAACCACCGGCAGTATGCAGATTCAGAAAGCCTGGTTTTTTTGCTGCCTGCGCATAACCGTCCGCCATGGCGACTGCACTCGCTTCCTGCAGAGCTAACACGTACTGAATTGACGGTTTTCTTAACAGCGCATCCATAAACGGCAGTTCGGTGGTACCTGGATTACCAAACACATATTCCACCCCTTCACTTTCCAGAACTTCTAACAATACATCACCGCCGCGGCGTGCATTGGCATTCTGGACTTTAGTTATTGCATTACTCATAGACTGATCACCTCTGTCTGCGTATTCCTTCGCCCTGTCTGGCGGGTGATTCAATCTTAATAACAGGCATAACACCCTTTCCAATACTATATTGATGCCCAGCCATACCCTTTTAGGTATGGGAAGTCATGCGCTGTCCGTTAGCAAATGGAAAGCTATAACGGACTGAGACACTGACACTCAATAAAAGCCAGCCACATTATCGAAACCCTCTCTGATGTCTGCTATTCGCTGAATCTCGCCGCCGTGTAAGCGCACCCGTTTTATTTCCACGCACTTTTTGAGATTTCCGGGGTTTCAGCCATCAGCCGGTATTCTTCCGGCGTCAGGTTATTCAGGGATTCATGGGGGCGCTCGCTGTTATATTCAGCCAGCCAGCGCTCTGTCATTTCACGTGCTTCGTTCAGTGTTCTGAACAGATAAAAATCCAGTATTTCTGTCCGGTACATCCGGTTGAATCGTTCGATAAAGGCATTCTGTGTTGGCTTGCCGGGCCTGATAAATTCCAGCATCACATCATGTCCTGCATGCCTGACGTTAGCTCATGGCAAACTGTGCGGTCAGATAGCTGACCAGTTCACGCGTTATCGCTAGTTTTAAAGCTTTTTTTCAATAACGTCTTTCAGGGCGCGGCATTCGAGGCTCAGGTCCGCAAACATCTGTTTCAGCCGGCGGTTTTCATCCTCAAGGTCCTTCATCTTTTTGATATCAGAGGCTTCCATACCGCCGAACTTCGCTTTCCAGTTATAATAGCTGGCTTCGGAAATACCGGCTTCGCGGCAGACATCCTTAACGGTACGTCCGGCTTCGACAGACTTCAGAACAGCGATGATCTGGTGTTCGGTGAATCGGGCTTTGCGCATGGCGATCTCCTCCAAGGATATATTCAGTATGCCGGAAGATCTCTAAATGTGAATGGTCCGGTTTACCGGGATGCTTACACTTATATCTCTTGAACCATTATCCCCTCCAGACATTATGTTACGCTCACTCCTTGGATCAACTGTGGAGTTATATGCCCCTTAACTTTCTCTTCAATCTCGCTATGTATGCAACATCGAAAGCGTCGAGAACGTCGTGACCTTGGTCTGCTCGTCTTTAGTTTTGTCTGCAATTTTCCACAGTGATATAACCCCCCCTCTAATGTTGAGGGGATTATAATTTATTTTTGATCAGGAGGGTCGCCTTTGATAAGCAAACTTTCGGGTATAGGTTGAGGTTTTAACCTGTCAATAAGAGCATTAATCTGTACTGAATCTGATGATGCCCCGATAGCAATTGCATATATTTTCCCGTCATACTTATGTTGAACAACGTCAAAACCAAGACTGGCCTAACGATGGCTGGCTCGTTGGCAGACTCAACAGTTAACTCAGTAACCCGTAATTTATCAGGAGCACTTACGGTTGAGACGGCCTAAATCTTATGGTTCCACGGGCAATGCCCGGTCTTCCTGGCTCAAACTTGCATTGCCTGATTGCTGATCTAGTTTCTCTAAAAAAGATCTCAGTACCGGTTGTCTCAACAGAAGTAACCTCCCCTTTTTCATTTACTGTGGCAAAATATGTTACAGTACCGCTAATCTTATTAGCCATAGCAGAAGCTGGATAATAAGGGAAAGGGCAACTTATGCGCACAGGCGATATTTCTTCTTTATTTTCAACAGCAAACGCTACATTTGATATTAGAACAGCACAAACCAGAGGTAATGTTTTTTTCATAAACGATACCAACTTTTGTTTTCCTTGTATCCATAGGCTACTGGAAGTTGAGAGTTCCTGGGCGTTTAGTTGCACGATATTTTATTTAACCCCATACCGTTTTTCCTTGACAAATTCAGGTTCTCTCCAGTTAGGGCCTTTATCGGGAAGAGGTTGACCTGTATGTTTTAGTTTTCCTTCCTTGAACAGTCTCTCATGAGTCCTTAGTAACTCACCATTAGCAACAGCATCAAAGTTATACCTAACATACATACGGTCGATGCTAGGATATGGAGTAATAGGTGAAAAATACAGAAGAACATCTTCCACACTTACATTTTTATAAATGCCTTCAAGATCTAGCATGATTTTTCCTCCCCTGTACTTCCTCACTCGAAATTATAAAACGCCCTTCCCTACCTGATTATCGCTACTTCTTCGGCGACAACCGGCATGTTCATGCGATCTTTGTAGGCGACGCCGGAAGCCACGAGGTCGACGTTGACCTTATCCTGCTCGTCCTTGGTTTTTGTTGCGATGTTATGCTTTGACATAGGCTATATCTCTGATGTAGATGCAGTTATCTTTCAATTCTTCAATCTGCCAGATCAGCATCCGTCGCTATCATTAGGCTGAAAAAATTAATGGCATCATCCCAATGATCTTTAAGCTCAACTGCAGCGTCCCAATCTCCTTTTCCCTTAAATAAAGCTCTAGGAGCATCGTTATGATTCAGCTCTTCGAATAGTTCCATATTAATTTGATTTATAAAGTATTCTTTTAATTCTTCCCTTTCCTTGTTATCACTGTACTCACTATAATCTTGTATTATTTTCATCGCCTGTCGCAGGCTTCTAACAATGTTTGCTCCATCATGGAATGTCCAATCAGAACCTTGCTTCCCTTTGGCATATCCATTAGCCCTCTCTGCACAGTTCTTTAATGACTCATAAGCATTCATTCTGCTTTGCAGTTGAAGAGATTTCGTTGCTGTCTGTCTACTTAAGAATGCTGCATATGCCGCAGCCAAGCCACCAAATGCCGTAACTGCTGCAATAGCCATGTTCCAGTCGGCACTAGTAAATTCCCAATTCATAATTACTCCAAAAACTCCCCTCAGTTTGTGAAGGGAGTATACATCACTGCGCGGCTTTGCGTTTTGCGGGGGATTTAAGCATGCTCCCGTTACTTCTCGTGCTCGTCTTCATTGCTGAAGTCGTCGTCGATGGGCATCAGATACTGTGCCTTCTCCAACGCCTCTACCAGCGCATCAATGCGGTCTTGCTGATAGTTCCACGCTGTTACTACGTCAGACCCATGCGCGCCCCAATCGGCAATACCTGCACGTTAAGCAGCGAAAGACAGGTGTGAAACTTGCTATTCCACTCAATTTGCGCAGTGAGGTGCTGGACATTAGCCTGGCACAAGTGATCAAGCGCTGTAGGGATCGGGTTGTTAGCCCGTGGCTTCTTCACCACGTAACGTCCAGCGGGAAAGTAAAAGCCAGCGATCAGGTTGGCGAGAACAGCCTTAGCGTTTCCTTCAAACTCGCAGTGGATAGCACCAACCTTTCCATTGAAAGAGGGAAAACAATACCTACTTTCCATGAGCAGCGCTCACTGTCCGAACGTCTGTATGAGGCACAGGGAATCAATACCCAACAGCTGTTAGGACACTCATCAGAAAAAATGACAGCACAGTATCACAACGATCGGGGTCTCGATTGGGTGAAAGTAAAGGTGTAGCTACGTGAAAAATTGGGCCGTACCCCCAGGCAAATTTAGCAAAATTTAAAGATTCTTTTTGGGGAAAAGTTTTGGAGGGATTTTGGGGAAGAAACAATCGAAAAAACCGGGCATCGCGCCCGGTTATCTTGTCAGCCCGAAATGGCCCTACGCATTCAACCCGCGATTTTTCAGCATCGGCTCAATCTGTGGATCGTGCCCGCGCCACTGGCGATAAAGTTCAGCTAAATCAGTGCTATTGCCGCGCGACAGAATCGCTTCCCGGAAGCGCTGACCGTTCTCACGGGTCAAACCGCCCTGCTCCACGAACCACTGATAGCCGTCGTCGGCCAGCATCTGGGTCCACAGATAGGCGTAATAGCCTGCCGCATAGCCGCCGCCAAAGATATGGGAGAAATAGCTGCTGCGATAGCGCGGCGGAACGGCCGCCAGATCCAGGTGTTCTTCCTGCAATATCTTCTGCTCAAACCCTTCCACGTCCTCCGGTATTGCCGAGGTCGACAGGCTATGCCAGCGCATATCGAGTAACGCAGCAGCCAACAGCTCGCTCATGTCGTACCCTTTATTGAAGGTTGCCGCACGCAACATATTGTCGCGTAGCGCCTCCGGCATCGGCTCCCCGGACTGGTAGTGCTTCGCGTAGTGGGCAAACACCTGCGGCTGGCTGGCCCAGTGTTCGAAGATCTGCGAAGGAAATTCGACAAAATCGCGCGGGGTATTGGTTCCGGAGAGACTGGCGTAACGCTGGCTGGCGAACAGCCCATGCAGGGTATGGCCAAACTCATGGAACAGAGTGATCACCTCATCCCACGACAACAGCGCGCTCTGCCCTGCCTGCGGCCGGGCGTAGTTGCAGACATTGTAGATAACCGGTCGCTGCTCCCGCAGGGTAGACTGTTCGACAAACACATCCATCCAGGCGCCGCCGCTTTTTGAGTCGCGTGCGTAGTAGTCACCGTAAAACAGCGCCATCCCTTCTCCGTTGTGATCGAAGATCTCCCAGACCCGAACATCCGGGTGATAGACGGGGATATCGAAGCGCTCGACAAAGCGGAGGCCAAAGAGCTGCGTGGCCGTCCAGAAGACGCCATCCTGCAGCACGCGCTCGAGAGCAAAATAGGGTTTAAGCTGCGCATCATCAATGGCAAAGGCAGCTCGCCGCACCTGTTCGCTGTAATAGAGCCAGTCCCATGCTGCGGCGCGAAACGTCCCGCCCTCGTTGTCAATCACCTGCTGGATGTCAGCCAGCTCTCGTTCCGCCCGCGCCCGCGCTGCCGGCGCGATCCGGCGCATAAAAGTTAATGCCTCCGCCGGAGAGGCTGCCATTTGATCGGTCAGCGCCCAGCTGGCGTAATCGGCCGCGCCCAGCAGTTCCCCCTGCTGCGCGCGGATCGCCGCCAGTCGCAGCACCAGGCGACGTGTATCATGCTCATCGCCCTGCTGATTGCGCGTCCAGCCGGCGGCAAAGAGATTCTCCCGCGTCTGTCGGTCGCGCAAAGAGAGCAGCGGCGGCTGCTGGGTGGTATTGGTCAGCGTCAGCAGCCAGCAGTCACTGAGCCCTTTTTCCCGCGCCGCGTCGGCGGCCGCCGCTATCTCCTCATCCGCCAGGCCATCCAGTTGATGTCGGTAATCAACCACCAGTCCACCGCTTTTGGCCGCCCCCAGCAGCCGCTGCTGGAACTGACTTTGCAGGGTCGCCGCTTCGGTGTTCAGCGTGCGCAGCACCGCCTTCTGCGCCGGCGCCAGCGTCGCCCCGGCATGGACAAAACGTTGCCAGGTGAGGGTCAGGAGACGATGAGATTCGCTGTCTAACGCCAGCGCGTCACGCTGCTCATAGACGCTGTTCACTCGCTGAAATAAGGCCTCGTTAAGCCAGATGTCATTCCCCAGCTCGGCGAGCTCAGCAGAAAATTCTTCATCCAGAGACTGGATGAACGGGTTGGTGTGGGCGCCAGCCATGGCGAAAAAGACCCGCGTCACTCGAGCCAGCAGCTGTCCGCTCTGTTCAAGGGCCTCAAGCGTGTTGGCAAAATTCGCCGGCTCCGGGTTGTCGATTATCGCGCGGATCTCCGCGCGCTGCTGCCGGATACCCTCATCAAACGCCGGGCGATAGTGGCAGTCCAGGATGAGATCAAACGGGGGTGCCTGGTAAGGCAGCAAACTGACGCTAAAAAAGGGATTTTGTTCAGACATCTTTCTCTCCTGCACAGGCTAATCCTGTAAGATTAGGCTTATCCTTAAGGGGTCGCAATGATTTCCGTTACCGGTCGCCGTCTGTGCGTGCTATGGTATGAAAACACAAAAAGCGTTGAGGAACAGTAAGATGATTATCATGGTTACCGGTGCCACCGCCGGTTTTGGTGAAAGTATTACTCGCCGTTTCGTCGCTAACGGCCATAAAGTGATTGCCACCGGACGTCGTGAAGAGCGCCTGAAGACGCTGAAAGACGACCTCGGTGATAACCTTTTTATCGCCCAGCTTGACGTCCGTAACCGCGCCGCCATTGAGACGCTGATTGCCGATCTGCCCGCCGAGTGGCAGGCGATTGACGTCCTGGTGAATAACGCCGGTCTGGCGCTGGGTCTGGAGCCGGCGCACCGCGCCAGCGTGGAAGACTGGGAAGATATGATCGACACCAATAATAAAGGGCTGGTGTACATGACCCGCGCGGTCCTGCCGGGTATGGTGGAGCGCAATCGCGGGCATATCATTAACATCGGCTCCACGGCAGGCAGCTGGCCTTATGCCGGGGGCAACGTCTATGGGGCGACCAAAGCCTTCGTCCGTCAGTTCAGTCTGAATCTACGCACCGACCTGCACGGCACCGCCGTGCGCGTCACCGACATCGAGCCGGGTCTGGTGGGTGGCACCGAGTTTTCCAACGTCCGCTTTAAAGGTGATGACGCCAAGGCCGGGAAAACTTATGAGAACACCGAAGCCCTGACGCCGGAAGATGTGACCGAGGCGGTCTGGTGGGTGGCCACCCTGCCGAAGCACGTCAACATCAACACCCTGGAGATGATGCCGGTGAGCCAGAGTTTTGCCGGACTCAGCGTTCACCGCCAGGGCTAACCGTCAGCCACCCGGCCTGCGGGCCGGGTATGGGCGGAACCGCAAAAAACGCGTAAAATAGTGCGCATAATCCCTTAAAAAGTAATCATCAATGGCCGCAGAATCGCAACTGAATCCGACGCAACCCGTTAATCAGCAAATTTATCGCATCCTCCGCCGGGATATCGTTCACTGCCTGATCCCGCCTGGCACACCGCTGTCTGAGAAAGAAGTCTCCGTGCGTTTCGATGTGTCGCGTCAGCCGGTGCGCGAGGCCTTCATCAAGCTGGCGGAAAATGGGCTTATCCAGATACGTCCCCAGCGCGGCAGCTACGTCAATAAAATTTCCTTGTCGCAGGTGCGCAATGGTTGCTTTGTCCGCCAGGCGATTGAGTGCGCGGTGGTCCGCCGCGCCGCCGGCATGATTAACGATGAGCAGGTTTATCAGCTGGAGCAGAATCTCCATCAGCAGCGTATTGCCGTCGACAGACAACAATCAAACGACTTTTTCCTGCTTGATGATGAGTTTCACCAGAAGCTGTCGATCATTGCCGATTGTCAGCTGGCATGGGATACGGTGGAAAATATTAAAGCCGCCATCGACCGCGTGCGCTATATGAGCCTGGACCATATCACCTCGCCGGAGATGCTCCTGCGTCAGCACCATGAGATTTTCACCGCGCTGGAAAAACGCGACGCGGAGGCAGTAGAGCAGGCAATGAATGTCCATCTGCATGAAATCAGCGAGTCCGTGTTACTGATCCGCCAGGAGAACCGCGACTGGTTTAGCGAAGATTAATGGTCAGACGGCTGCCCAGGGTGGCTGACGCAGCCGTCGTCATTGAGGGGATTAACGGACGACCAGCACCGGCGTTTTGGCGTAGCGCAGAATCGACTCGGCGTTGGAGCCCAGCAGATGGGTGGAGATGCCCGGTTTGCGGGAGCCAACCACTATCACATCGAACTCTTCGTTATTACTGATAGCCAGAATTTCGTCGCGCACGTTACCAAAGACCACCCGGGTATGGATCCGCGACATCGGGATGTCGAACAGTCGCGCCACCTCGCGCATCTTTTTCTCCGACTCTTCTTTCATATAGGCTTCAAATTTACGAATATCCGCCGTAAAGCCGCGTAATAGTGAACGACTGCTGTTCGGCAGAACGTTGAGCAATGTGATTTCACCGTTTTCTGCAGTGGCGAGGAATTCCGCGTGACGCACAGCTTTATCGCTTAAATCCATTTCAAAGACATCAACAGGCAATAAAATTTTTTTATACATGGCCCGTACTCCTTTTCCAGAGAAAGTTCTTTTTCAATGACTTAACTATGCCATTATGGCAGTAAATTACCAGCCATTATTCGGAAAAATAACAGCTAATTATCTTTAGTAAATCAGGGAAATATAGAGTTATGTATAGACATTGCGTTCGATCATCTTTTCAGCGCGCCAAAACCGATCGACAGCAAAAAAAAGAAATATCAGCGGAAGGTGGCAGAGATAACAAAATAGCCGGTGCCGACGACGAGGCCGACACCGGAAGCGGATTATTGCTCGGCAGCCCACGCGGCGACAGTGGCTTTGGCCCCCTGCCGCTGCAGCGCCAGATAGGCGCGGGTCACCGCCGAGACGAAACGGGGCTCCTGCGGCAACGCCAGGCCGAAGATCGCCTCAATACCCAGCAGCGCTTTCACCCGCGCTTCACCCTCGGCGCTGGCCGCCACCGCCTGTTGGATAACCGGCAACAGCGGATCGCAAATCTCAATCGCCTGGCCGGCATCGTCAACGCCGCCGACATAGCGCATCCAGCCCGCCACACCGAGCGCCAGCAGCGTGAAATCTTGCTGGTGCGCCAGATGCCAGCGTACGGAGTCCAGCATGCGCTGCGGCAACTTCTGGCTGCCGTCCATGGCTATCTGCCAGGTACGGTGCTTCAGCGCCGGATTGCAGTAGCGGTCAATTAGCAGACTGGCATAGCGCGGAAGATCCACCCCCTGCACTTTCAGCGTCGGCGCCTGTTCGTCCAGCATCAGCGCCAGCGCCGCGCGGCGGTAGTTGTCATCCTGCATACAGTCGTTGATGTGCTGATAACCGGCCAGATAGCCCAGGTACGCCAGGAACGAGTGGCTACCGTTGAGCATCCTCAGCTTCATCTCTTCAAAAGGCACTACATCGGCGACCAGTTCCGCTCCCGCTTTTTCCCACTGCGGACGTCCGGCAACAAAGTTATCCTCAATCACCCACTGACGGAAAGGTTCGCAGGCCACCCCGGCCGGGTCGCGCACGCCGGTCAGTTGCTCAATTTTATCGAGGGTTTCCGCGGTAACGGCCGGGACAATGCGGTCCACCATGGTCGATGGGAAGGTGACGTTCTGTTCAATCCAGGCCGCCAGCTCCGCGTCCAGCGCCCGGGCGTAGGCGCAGACGACATTGCGCATCACGTGACCGTTTTCCGGCATGTTGTCGCAGGACATCACGGTAAAAGCCGGCAAGCCTGCCGCCCGACGGCGAGCCAGAGCCTCCACCACCACGCCCGGCGCCGATTTTGGCTGGTGCGGGTTGTGCAGATCGGCGACGATCAGCGGGTGATCGAGCTGCAGCTCGCCGCTGGCCGGCGAATGACAATAACCTTTCTCGGTAATGGTCAGGGAGACAATGGCTACCTGAGGCTCACACATCGCCGCCAGCACCGCGTCGAGGCCATCAACCTGGGCGTGCAGCGCCTGCTTCACCACCCCAACCACGCGTGCGGTCCAGGCGTCGGCGGACATTTCGGCCACAGTGTACAGCCGATCCTGCTGGCGGAGGTCGGCGATCTGCTGCTCGCCGCCGATGAGATTGACTTCGGTATAGCCCCAGTCGCTGCCATGTTCACTGGCAAGAATATCGGCATATACCGCCTGATGGGCGCGGTGGAATGCGCCAAAACCAAGGTGCACGATACGGGGGATCAGCGCGCTGCGATCGTAGCCTGGCAGCATGGCGTTGGCGGTTAAAAGGGTGTTTTCCATGATGACTCTCGTTGTTATGTGTCTCATCAACCATTCTCGGGGAGAACTCTCGAGGAGAATGCCTTTGTGTCCCAACCATCGCACGCAATTGGTATAACATCTTTGATTTCTGTCAACTACCATACAAGAAGATATGACCGGTTCGCTGCCGGGAGTGAACCGTCACAAGATCATCGCTGATGGAATGGGAAACAGGCGCCGCGAGGAAATAAAAGAAGTCGACGAATGACACACCGGCCACGCGTCCCTGCGGGCCTGTCACTTAACCGGCAGTCCGGTCTGGCGGTTAGTCGATACGGGTTTTAACGATAAAGAAGTAGCACAACGCCCCGGTGAAGGTCACGCCGGCGGCGATCACCAGCGCCAGATTAAAAGAATGAGTGGTATCCACCACCCACCCGGTGACGATCGGCGCAAAGGAGGCAAACACAAAGCTGCCAAAGTTCTGGATCGCTGCCACCGAAGCCACTTTATGCTCTGCCACCAATACCTGCACCAGCCCCCAGGCCGACGTCCCGGCAAAATGGACGCAAAACAGCGCCATGGAGATAAAAGCCACCGCCTGGGTCGGCGTGGAGGATTGCACCACCAGCAGGGTGCCCAGGGCCGACAGCACCAGACCGATCACGATCGCCATTTTCCGGGTTTTCGCCAGATCGTAACCTCTGCGCGCCAGGGCATCGACCACCAGGCCATTGACCCACATCCCCACCGCCGCCGCAAGGAACGGGATCGCCGCCACCCAGCCGGTACGGGCCAGGCTTAACCCCTGCTGTGCCTGCAAATAGCCGGGCAACCAGGCGATATACAGCCAGCCGGTGTAGTTCACACCGGAAAAGCCCAGAATCATCCCCCAGGTGGTGCGCCGTTTAAACAGAGCCAGCCATTCGCTAAATTTCAGCGCCGGGCGGGCCACCTCCTCGCTGGCCAGATACTGCTGCTCCTCTTCCTGAAGGGTGAAGTGCCGGCGATTTCGGTAGCCCACATACCAGCACAGACCGACCAGGATACCGGCTAAGCCAATCACCACAAACATCGTTCGCCAGCCCCAGGCCAGTTGCATAATAACCAGAGCCGGTGGCGCAATGGCCTGCCCCAGCACCGTCGAGGAGTTAAATATCCCCACCGCCGTACCGCGCTCTCTTTGCGCATACCAGTCATTGATTGATTTCACACCGGCGGGCATAAATGGCGCTTCACCAATCCCGAGGCCAATGCGCAGCAGAATAAAATGCGAGAACGAATTGACCATCCCGGTCAGGGCCTGCATTGCGGACCAGAAAATCAGTCCGGCGCCGAGCACAATGCGCGGTCCAACGCGATCCAGCAATATTCCCGACGGCAATTGTGCGAAGCCGTAGGAGAGCGAAAAGGCGGAGAGCAGCACCCCAAACTCGGTGGCGCTGAGTCCCAGGTCGGCGCGTATCGCCTCCCCGGCGACGCTCAGCGAAGAGCGGTCAAGAAAGTTGACGATACCGGCGATAAACAGCAGCGTCAGGGTGATCTTCTGCACCCGACGGATACGCAGCGGCGTCGCCCCCGTCCGGGCGGCAAGTGTCTCGATAGCCATCGTTGTTCCTTACAGAGTCATAACAAAAGAGAATGTCTGATAAGTAAGGCAACAGGTCGACTACCATACAAGAATTAAGGTTTAAAAAAGTGGCAGCGATCACACAAGGCGAGCTCAGGCCCGCCCCCAGCCCGCTACGATGATCAGCATGCCGCACAGGGCGATGATCGCCCCGGCCCAGTCGTAATGGCTGAGCTTGACGCCATCCACGACCCGCAGCCAGAGCAAGGCGGTACAGACGTACACCCCACCGTAGGCGGCATAGACCCGCCCGCTGGCGGCAGGATGGAGCGTCAGGAGCCAGACAAACAGCGCCAGCGCCAGGCCGGTGGGGATCAACAGCAGCGGCGTGGCCCCGCGCTTTAACCATAGCCACGGCAGATAGCAGCCGATGATTTCGCACAGGGCGGTGGCAAAGAACAGGAGCGTTGTTTTGAGCATTAAAAGATTCGTAAATGAGACAAAGCGTTGAACCATTCTACGCGATAATGGCTTCTGCCCCACGCTGTTTTGTCGGCTATGCCCGGCAAAAGAGCTGTAGTAAACTTAGCCTGAGGGTTAACCTATCACTTAAAGGAAATCGTGATGAACATGACACTGAACAAACGCTGGTGCCTGACCGCCATTCTGGCGTTGAGCGCCGTGGTCTATACCTCCAGCTCCTTCGCCGCCACCGACCGGCTGGTGATTGAATCTGGCGACAGCGCGCAAAGCCGTCAGCAGGCGTCGATGGAAAAAGAGCAATGGAACGACACCCGCAGCCTGCGCCAGAAGGTCAATAAACGGGCGGAAAAAGAGTGGGACAAAACCGATGTCGCCTTCGACGCGCAGGATAACTGCCAGAAGAGCGCCAACGTCAATGCCTACTGGGAGCCGAACACCCTGCGCTGCCTTGACCGCCGCACCGGCCGGGCAATCAATCCCTGATCCGCTTCCTGTCAACGCTGGCGCCTGCGGGCGCCGCCTTTCACAACGCTCTGTTCAGCTTTAACCACAGGATTACCCATGACCGACGCGCTACACGTCAAACTTCGCCCCCTCGAACGGGAAGATTTGCGCTTTGTCCACCAGCTCGATAACAACGCCAGCGTCATGCGCTACTGGTTTGAAGAGCCGTACGAGGCCTTCGTTGAGCTCTCCGATCTGTACGACAAACATATCCATGATCAAAGTGAGCGTCGCTTTGTCATCGAATGCAATGGCGATAAAGCCGGGCTGGTAGAGCTGGTTGAAATCAACCATGTTCATCGGCGGGCCGAGTTCCAGATCATTATCTCACCGGACTTCCAGGGAAAAGGCCTTGCCACTCGCGCGGCGCGGCTGGCCATGGACTACGGTTTTACGGTTCTTAATCTGTATAAGCTGTATTTGATTGTCGATAAAGAGAATGAAAAAGCGATCCACATTTACCGCAAGCTCGGCTTTATCGTCGAGGGTGAACTCATCCATGAGTTTTTCATTAACGGCGAGTACCGCAACACCATTCGCATGTGTCTGTTCCAGCACCAGTATCTGGCCGAACACAAAACCCCAGGACCGGCGCTGCTGAAGCCGACGGCTCAGTAATAATCAATGCGGTTCTTGATGGTGTAATGGCGTGTCAGCGGCGGCTGCACGCTTTCATCAATCACCTGCAGCTCACAGCTCAGCGGATTGTCGTGGCGATCGTAGTCGCAGGTCTGGCGTACCGTGCCCAGCGTGCGTTCGTTGAAGGTGCTGATGGCGGTGTAGTCCATTTTCTTGCGCGGATCTTTCGACGGCGTGGAGGCGACGGTAAATTGCTCTTCTTTGGCGGTGGTGGTTTTTCCCAGCGGATAGCCATCGCTGTCATAGCGGTAGGTGGCGGTGGTCTCTTTGCCACGGGCGCGAATAATAAAACCGTTATCATCCGTCTCCCAACTCACCCCCGTGGCGGGCATCTCTGCCAGCTGACACTTGCCCTGCAGGCGCAGTCGCTTCTCGTGGGTGCGCCCATCGACGTAATAGTTGGCATCCAGCAGCAGCGTGGCGCCGGTATTGTTCTCCACATCTTCCAGGGTCAGCAGATCGAAACATCCCTCTTTTGACAGCTGAGCGCTCACCTTCTTGACCACCACATCGTGTTCATCCAATAGCGTCTGGCTAAAATCTTTCACCGGCCCGCGCAGCGGATCGAACTCAAACTCATTGGAAAAACTCGCCATCTCCGGGGTGAAGGCTTCCGGGGCGCTTTGGCGGTCGCACGCCGTCAGCAGCAGCGCTGCCGGGATCAGCCAATACAATCTTTTCACAGGCGATTCCTTTTGTGTACATCAGATCATATTAGCAAATACAATTGTTTACACCAGTTCTGCTATGCTTAATTCTGGATAACATCGATAAGGAGTGTAAGATGAAACTATCCCTCTGGACAGGCGCTGCGCTACTGCTGTGCTCCACGGCCGTGCTGGCGGCCCCCGACTCTTGTGAACGGGTCAAAAGCGACATCCAGCAGAAGATCATCAACAATGGCGTACCGGAAACCGCCTTCAACCTGGCCATTGTGCCAAACGATCAGGCAGACCAGCCCGGGGTTCAGGTGGTAGGTCATTGCGCCAATGACACCTTCAAAATCACCTATACGCGTAACAGCGACAGTCCCGCCGAAAACGACGCTCAGTAAGCCCACTTCGGTTTCAAATGAAAGATCTTATCCCTGCATTGACCAGGGATAAGATCTGCTGGCTACCCATAACGTATTATCGCTCACCCCTGCGTCTGTTAATGACGTGGCGGCCCTTCTCCGCACAGCATAACTATCATGGAGTGAGCAATGTCGAATCAGGAATCCCCCGGCGGCGTCTCCCGACGCGCGCTACTCAAATCCACAGCCCTCAGCTCTCTGGCGCTGGCCGCCGGCGGGCTTACCCTGCCCTTTACACTGCGCAGCGCCGCGGCAGCAGTACAACAGGCTACTGGCGACAACACCCGCATTGTCTGGGGCGCCTGTTCGGTCAACTGCGGTAGCCGCTGCGCCCTGCGGCTGCACGTGCGGGATGATGAAGTGGTTTACGTCGAAACGGATAATACCGGCGACGACCGCTACGGCGACCACCAGGTCCGCGCCTGCCTGCGCGGGCGCTCTATTCGTCGGCGCATCAATCATCCGGATCGCCTTAACTATCCCATGAAGCGCATCGGCAAGCGTGGGGAAGGCAAATTTGAACGCATCAGCTGGCAGGAGGCGCTGGATATCCTCGCTGACCGTCTGAAAAGCACCGTTGCCCAGTATGGCAATGAAGCCGTGTACATTAACTACTCTTCGGGGATCGTCGGCGGCAACATCACCCGTTCGTCGCCTTCAGCGTCGCCGGTAGCGCGGCTGATGAACTGCTACGGCGGCTCGCTTAACCAGTACGGTACCTACAGCACCGCACAGATTGCCTGCGCGATGCCCTATACCTACGGCAGCAACGACGGCAACAGTACTTCGGATATTGAAAACAGCAAGCTGGTGGTGATGTTCGGCAATAACCCGGCGGAAACCCGGATGAGCGGCGGCGGCATTACCTGGTATCTGGAGCAGGCTCGCGAGCGCTCTAACGCGCGGATGATCGTTATCGACCCGCGCTACACCGATACCGCCGCCGGTCGGGAAGATGAGTGGATCCCTATTCGTCCCGGCACGGACGCCGCGCTGGTCGCCGGTATCGCCTGGGTGCTGATAAACGAGGATCTCGTCGACCAGCCATTCCTCGACAAATACTGCGTTGGCTACGATGAGAAAACGCTGCCGGTCGGGGCGCCGGCAAACGGCCACTACAAAGCGTATATTCTTGGCGAGGGTGACGACGGCGTCGCCAAAACACCGCAGTGGGCCTCGCGTATTACCGGCATCCCCGCCGATCGCATCATTAAGCTGGCGCGCGAAATCGGCATGAGTAAACCGGCTTATATTTGCCAGGGCTGGGGACCGCAACGCCAGGCCAACGGCGAACTCTCCGCCCGGGCGATCGCCATGCTGCCGATCTTAACCGGCAACGTCGGCATCAACGGCGGCAACAGCGGCGCCCGCGAATCAACCTACACCATCACTATCGAACGTCTGCCGGTGCTGGAAAATCCGGTGAAGACCGCCATCTCCTGCTTCACCTGGACCGACGCCATCGCTCGAGGCCCGGAGATGACCGCCACCCGCGACGGCGTGCGCGGCAAAGAGAAGCTGGATGTGCCGATCAAGTTCCTGTGGAACTACGCGGGCAACACCATCATCAACCAGCACTCCGACATCAATAAGACCCACGAGATCCTGCAGGACGAAAGCAAGTGCGAGACCATTGTGGTTATCGACAACTTTATGACCTCGTCGGCGAAATACGCCGACCTGCTGCTGCCCGATCTGATGACCGTTGAGCAGGAAGATATTATTCCCAACGACTACGCCGGCAATATGGGCTATCTCATTTTTATCCAGCCTGCTACCTCGGCGAAGTTCGAACGCAAACCGATTTACTGGATCTTAAGTGAAGTGGCGAAACGGCTCGGCGACGACGTGCATCAACGTTTTACCGAGGGGCGCACGCAGGCGCAGTGGCTGCAGCATCTGTATGCCAAAATGATGGCGAAAGACCCCGCGCTACCTGGCTACGACGACCTGAAACAGATGGGCATCTACAAGCGTAAAGATCCGAACGGCCACTTCGTCGCCTATCGCGACTTCCGCCGCGATCCTGAAGCGCATCCGCTCAAAACCCCGTCCGGAAAAATTGAAATCTACTCCAGCCGGCTCGCCGAGATTGCCGCCCACTGGCAGCTGGAGAAAGACGAAGTTATCAGCCCGCTACCGGTCTACGCCTCCACATTTGAAGGCTGGGACGATCCGCTGCGCAGCCAGTATCCGCTGCAGCTGTTTGGTTTCCACTATAAAGCGCGCACCCACTCCAGCTACGGCAACGTCGATGTATTACAAGCGGCCTGTCGCCAGGAAGTGTGGCTCAATCCGCTTGACGCAGAAAAACGCGGGATTAAAAACGGCGATATGGTGCGCGTCTTTAATCAGCGCGGCGAAGTCCGTCTTCCGGCGAAAGTGACGCCACGCATCATGCCGGGCGTGTCGGCGATGGGCCAGGGCGCCTGGCACGACGCGAATATGGCCGGAGACCGGATCGACCATGGCGCCTGCATGAATACGCTGACCACCCACCGCCCATCGCCGCTGGCGAAGGGGAATCCACAGCATACCAACCTGGTCGACATCGAAAAGGTTTAAGGAGTAAACCATGAGCACGCAATATGGATTCTTTATCGATTCCGCTCGCTGTACCGGGTGTAAAACCTGCGAACTGGCCTGTAAGGACTACAAGAATCTCACCCCGGAGGTCAGCTTCCGCCGCATCTATGAGTATGCCGGCGGCGACTGGCAGGAGGACAACGGCGTCTGGCAGCAGAATGTGTTCGCCTACTACCTCTCCATCGCCTGTAACCACTGCGAAGATCCGGCCTGCACCAAGGTCTGCCCAAGTGGGGCGATGCACAAGCGCGACGATGGTTTTGTGGTGGTCAACGAAGCGGTGTGCATTGGCTGCCGCTACTGCCATATGGCCTGCCCGTACGGCGCCCCGCAGTACAACGCCGACAAAGGCCACATGACCAAGTGCGACGGCTGTCACGAGCGCGTCGCCGAGGGGAAAAAGCCGATCTGCGTCGAGTCCTGCCCGCTGCGCGCGCTCGATTTCGGGCCGATTGCCGAGCTGCGCGCCAAGCACGGCCAGCTGGCCGCAGTGGCCCCGCTGCCGTCGGCGCACTTTACCAGGCCGAGTATCGTTATTAAACCTAACGCCAATGCCCGTCCGTGTGGCGATACCACCGGTTATCTGGCAAATCCAAAGGAGGTGTGAGATGGGAAGCGGATGGCATGAATGGCCGCTGGTGCTGTTTACGGTACTGGGGCAATGCGTGGTCGGCGCGACCCTCGTCAGCGGGCTGGGCTGGCTATCGCTGACAAACCAGCGCGAAGCGCAGCAACGGCTGGTGCGCAGCATGTTTTTTATCTGGCTGCTGATGGGCATTGGTTTTCTGGCTTCGGTGATGCATCTCGGTTCGCCGCTGCGCGCGTTTAACTCGCTGAACCGCGTCGGCGCCTCGGCGCTGAGCAATGAAATCGCCAGCGGCGCCTTGTTCTTCGCCGTGGGAGGATTCTGGTGGCTGCTGGCGGTAGTGGGCAAAATGCCGGCGGCGCTGGGTAAAGTCTGGCTGGTGATCGCCATGCTGTTGGGGCTGCTGTTTGTTCTGGCGATGACCCGGGTTTACCAAATCGATACCGTGCCAACATGGTACAATGGCTACACTACCAGCGCGTTCTTCCTGACGATGCTCCTCAGCGGGCCGCTGTTCGCCGCCCTGCTGCTGCGGCTGGCGAAAGTCAACTTTAACGGCTGGTTTTTTGCCGGACTCAGCGTGGCCGCGCTGGCGATCGGCGCTGTCGTTATCATCATGCAAAGCGCCGGACTCAGTACCATTCACAGTTCAGTCCAGCAGGCAGCCACCCTGCTGCCAGATTACGGCAAACTCCAGGCGTTACGCCTGATACTGCTGGCTCTCGGTCTTGGCTGCTGGTTGTGTCCGCTGATCCGCCGCCAACCGCCGCGCGCTACGGCGCTGCTGATCGGCCTGCTGTTGGTCTTGATCGCGGAATGTATTGGTCGCGGCCTGTTTTATGGTCTGCATATGACCGTCGGTATGGCGGTTGCCGGTTAATGAGACGGCGCGCTGGCGCGCGCCGCAGAAAGGAATAAGTAATGATGCCGATCCCAAACCGCGACGCTGTCGCGTTAAGCGCCCGCACCCTGGGCGCGCTGTTCTCTTATGCGCCGAATAGCGCGCACATTGCGCCGCTGGTCGCCGCCTTCCAGGACGGCAGCTGGCAGCAACAGTGGCCCTTCCCGGTAACCGCCCCACTGGCGTCAGCCTTTGCCGCGTCGACGGAAGAGTCATTACCGGAAGCCTGGCAACGCCTGTTTATCGGCCCGTGGGCCCTGCCGGCGCCGCCATGGGGATCCGTCTGGCTGGATAAAGAGTCAGTGCTGTTTGGCGATTCCACGCTGGCCCTGCGCGAGTGGATGCGCACGAACGGCATCGCACTGGACGCCGAGCGTAACGAACCGGAAGATCATTTCGGCACCCTGCTGCTGCTGGCGGCATGGCTGTGCGAGACAGAGCAGGATGCGTTGTTTGCCCAGCTGCTGGCCTGGCACCTGCTGCCGTGGTCCGGGCGCTTCCTGAGCGTCTTTGTCGACCATGCCGCCCACCCCTTCTACCAGGCGCTGGGTCAGCTGGCGCAGGCAACGCTGGCGCAGTGGCAGGAGAATCTGCCGATCGCCGTGGCGGAAAAAGCGCTCTATCGTTAACCCTTCACCGCGCCGGTATCCGGCGCGGTTTTATTTCGTCGCATCCCAGCCCATCACCCGCACTTATCGCTTTTGCATCTAAGGTTATTCCCTATCACAATAAGACCATGTTTTCCGAACCTCGCCGTGACTGATGCACCGTCTTCATCCCTATCCTGATGTGCAGGTGATGTTTCGCCGCCTGCTGATCGCCACCCTGATTGGCCTTCTCGCCGCCCTGGCGGTGGCGCTGTTTCGCCATGCGATGGTGGTGCTGGAAACGCTGTTTCTTGGCAATGACAGCGGGAGCCTGGTCAACGCGGCGCAGTCGCTTCCGGCGTGGCGGCGGCTGATTACCCCGGCGCTGGGCGGCCTGGCGGCAGGGACACTTCTCTGGCTGTGGCAGCGACGCAGCATCGCGCGCCCGCATGCCGCCACCGATTATATGGAAGCCCTGGAGACCGGCGACGGTTGCTTCGATACGCCGGCAAGCCTGGTGAAATCGCTGGCGTCATTGCTGGTCGTGGTCACCGGCAGCGCGATTGGCCGGGAAGGCGCCATGATCCTGCTGGCCGCGCTGGCGGCGTCGCTGTTCGCCCGCCGCTTCACGCCGCAGACTGAATGGAAGCTGTGGGTCGCCTGCGGCGCCGCTGCCGGGATGGCCAGCGCCTATCATGCCCCGCTGGCCGGCAGCCTGTTTATTGCTGAAATTCTCTTTGGCACGCTGATGCTGGCCTCGCTCGGGCCGGTCGTTATCTCGGCGGTGATCGCCCTGCTGTTGACGCAGTTTCTCAACGGCGGCGCCACGCCGCTGTACCACGTCGTCCTGCAGCAGAACCTCAGCGCGCTGCACTATGGTTTAATGCTGGCGACTGGCCTGCTGGCCGGGGTATGCGGCCCGCTGTTTATCTGGCTGATGGACTCCAGTCATCGCGGCTTCGTCAAACTGAAACTGACGCCGCCGTGGCAGCTGGCGCTGGGTGGGCTGATTGTCGGCGGCTTATCGCTCATCACCCCGGCGGTGTGGGGCAACGGCTACAGCGTGGTGCAAAGCTATTTGCAGATACTGCCGTCCGGCGTACTGCTGGCCGGCGTTTTCCTGTGCAAACTGCTGGCGGTGCTGGCCAGCAGCGGCTCCGGTGCGCCGGGCGGGGTCTTTACCCCCACGCTGTTTGTCGGCCTGGCGATGGGCATGCTGTTTGCCAGCGTCAGCGGGCTATGGCTGCCGGGGAATGAAGAGATGGCTATGATGATCGGTCTGACCGGCATGGCGGCGTTTCTGGCTGCCACCACCCATGCGCCAATCATGTCGACCCTGATGATTTGTGAGATGACCGGGCAGTATGCGCTGCTGCCCGGCCTGCTGATCACCTGCGTGGTGGCGTCGGTGCTGTCGCGGACGTTACGCCGGGATTCGATCTATCGCCATCACGTTGCCGAGCATGTCTAAGTCGACGTAGCGGCTCAGCTCACGCTGTTCGGCGCGCGGCAGGTACGGCAGCTCGCCAATCAGCGGCGCCGGCAGCTTCTTACTGAGGACATCGATGATTTCAGCGTAGTGCGCGAGACCGGGGTTGATGCGGTTGGCCACCCAGCCGATCAGCGGCAGCCCGTCATTGGCGATCGCCTGGGCCGTCAGCAGCGCATGGTTGATACACCCCTCCTGGATCCCCACCACCATCAGCACCGGGAGCTGCTCCTGTACCACCCATTCGGAGAGCGGTCGCAGGTCGTTCATCAGGCTGCGCCAGCCGCCGGTGCCTTCAACCACCACGTGATCGACCTGACCGGCCAGTCGCTGCAAACCATCCGACAGCAAACCGTAGTTGATCGGGCAGCTGTGCGCCACGCTGCTTTCGTCTTCACTTAACGCTATGGGATTGACAGCCTCATACGGCAACGCCAGCGTGGAGACGCTCTGCAGCACCAGCGCGTCTTTGTTACGCAAACCGTCTGGCGTCTCTTTGCTGCCCTTCGCCACAGGCTTGTACCCGGCCACGCTTTTGCCTCTGGCAGCAAGTGCCTGCAACAGCGCACGGGAAACCACTGTCTTCCCGACAGAGGTGTCTGTACCTGTAATAAAGAAACGCTTAAACATCACTAACCCCACAGTTTTGTCGATGAAATATACGGGAGAGAAATAATCAACAGTGGGCAAAGTCTACGTGATGCCGCCAGAGGTCGGCTTGAGATAGCGCAATTTTTGGTGCGACTATGAAAAAATGTTAACCCTGTAACAGTCGTATGAGTAAGGATCCGTTATAGAGCGCATCCTTGACCAGCGCCGCGCCAGCCATCGTGCCACGATTGGAAAACTGGGTGCTTTCAACCGCGATATGCTGGCTGTAGGCCGGGAGCGATTGTTGCCGAATGCAGCTGGAAATTGCCGGAAAAAGGATATCTGCCGCCAGATTAAACGGCGAGCCAATCAGAATTTTCTGCGGGTTAAACAGATTGACCATGATCGCCAGAATCCGGCCGACGTGGTTACCCACGCCGCTGATAATGTCTCTGGCCAGCAGATCGCCCTGCAGCGCGGCCTGGCACAGCCACTCCACGCTCAGCGGACGCTGGTGCAGCAGCGAGCTCATCGACTGGGCCATGCGCATCTGCGCCAGCTCCAGCACGCTCTCTACGCTGGCAATGGTTTCCAGACAGCCATGGTTGCCGCAGTAGCAGCGCTTGCCGTAGGGATCGACCTGAGTATGGCCGATCTCCACCAGGCTGCTGCTGCCAGCATGCAGCAGGCGTCCGTCGGTGATAACCCCGGCGCCGACGTTATGATCGATGACCACCTGAATGACATCCCGGGCGCCGCGCGAGGCGCCGAACAACGATTCCGCCATAGTCCAGGCGCTGATGTCATGCTGAATGTAGACCGGCACCCCGGTATGGTTGGCCAGCACATCGCCCAGCGGCACATCTTTGACATCCTCATAAAACGGCATGCGATGAATAATGCCATTTTCGGTATCAATAATACCCGGCATCGTCATGGCGATGGAGGTGAGCCGTTCCAGCTTCTTCTGGTGGCGAATAAAGAACCGATCGATATGATCAATAATACGGGTCAGAAACGGCGTGCTGTCGGTGAGGGCCAGCTCCAGCTGATCCTCCACCACCAGCTGACTGCTTAAATCACGCAGCGAAAGGTGGATTTCGCCGCGGCTGATGCGCACCGCAAGATAGTGCCAGGCCTCGGTTTCTACCATCAACCCCACCGCCGGGCGGCCACGGCTGCCGGGCTCCTGGATCTCCGTCTCCTGCACCAGATGCGCTTCCAGCATCTCGCGGACAATCTTGGTGATGCTGGCGGGAGCCAGTTGCGCAAATCGGGAGAGGTCGATACGCGATACCGGGCCGAGCTGATCAATCAGGCGATACACGGCGCCCGCATTGGTCTGCTTAATTTGATCGATATGGCCTGGTTGACTATCCGCTACCACCATTGACTCCCTTTATTTTCGCGCTTCGAAATAAACTTTCGGCTATGGTGAAGCACTTCGATGGTGAACGTCAAATTTTTACTTAGCCTTGTGATTTACCGCACATTTCCAGCCTCTTTTCGCCTCAATTGTGCTCGGTTTTCCAGGCCAGCAGCGACTCGCGAAAGCGTTTTGCCAGCGCTCCCTGTTCATGATGTTTCGACCACACCAGCCACATCTCCGACACCGCATCCTGTTCGTCGATCGGCAGCCAGCGCATTTCACTGAGCTGTACGCGCTGAAAGGAGGCCGGCAGGATAGACACCCCCAGTCCGGCGGCCACCAGACCAATAATGGTCATCGCCTCCCCCACCTCCTGGGCAATCACCGGCGTATGGCCGTAACGACGCAGCAAGCCGAGGATATCGTCATACAGGCCGGTACCCACGTGCGGGTCGAAAAAGACGAAGGGTTCGCGCGCCAGCGCCGCCAGGCTGACCGAGGGCTGGCGGGCCAGCGGATGGTCGGCCGGGACCATCGCCAGCAACGGCTCGCGCAGCACCCGCTCCCACGCCAGGGTGTCCGGCAGTTGGGTATTGCGCAGGAGCCCCAGATCGAGAGCCCCCTCGCTCAGTGGCACAATCTGTTCGCGAGTGTTGGTCTCGCGGGTCAAAATATGCACATCCGGGTAGCGCTGACGAAACATCGACAACGTATCGGATACCGCCTTGATAAAGGGGGCCGAGGAGGTAAAGCCGATACGCAGTTCGCCGGTTTCACCGTGATGCAGACGCGCAGCGCGGGCGGCCGCGTCATCCACCTGGGCAAGAATTTGTCGGCTATCGGCGAGAAACTGCTTTCCGGCCGCCGTCAGACTGACGCTGCGATTGGTGCGCGCGAACAGGCGGGCGCCGGTCTGCTGCTCGAGGATCTGAATTTGCTGGCTTAACGGCGGTTGAGAAATATTCAGTCGCGCTGCGGCCCGGCCAAAATGTAATTCCTCCGCGACGGCGACAAAATAGCGCAGATGACGCAACTCGATATTCATATTTAAAACGTCTTATTTGAGATTATTAATATATTAGACAGAATATTTACATTTTCATACCCTAAAAATGTGAGCTGAATGGTCACAACATTCTGTTGGTAAGCAGCAACTTCTACGCAAGGAATTCTCTGTGAGTCGTACAACAACCGTTGACACCGTGCCGGCGGGCGAGGTCAGCGTCGCTGGTGCATCCCGCCCGGATCAGTTTATTAAGCGCGGCACCCCGCAATTTATGCGCGTCACCCTCGCGCTGTTCTCCGCCGGTTTGGCCACCTTTGCTCTGCTCTACTGCGTGCAACCGATCCTGCCGGTGCTGTCGAACGAGTTCGGCGTCTCCCCGGCCAGCAGCAGTATTTCACTCTCCATTTCCACGGCGATGCTTGCGGTGGGCCTGTTGTTTACCGGCCCGCTGTCCGACGCCATCGGGCGCAAGCCGGTGATGGTCACCGCCCTGCTGCTGGCCGCCTGCTGCTCGCTGCTGTCGACCATGATGACCAGCTGGCACGGCATCCTCATTATGCGTGCCCTGATCGGCCTGTCGCTGAGCGGCGTGGCGGCGGTCGGCATGACCTACCTGAGTGAGGAGATCCACCCCAGTTTCGTCGCCTTTTCGATGGGGTTATATATCAGCGGCAACTCCATCGGCGGCATGAGCGGCCGCTTGCTGACCGGGGTCTTTACCGATTTCTTCGGCTGGCGCGTGGCGCTGGCGGTGATCAGTGGCTTCGCGCTGGCCGCGGCCATCATGTTCTGGCGCATTCTGCCCGAGTCGCGCCATTTCCGCTCGACCTCGCTGCGACCGAAAAACTTGCTGATCAACTTCCGTCTGCACTGGCGCGACCGCGGTCTGCCGCTGCTGTTCGTCGAAGGTTTTCTGCTGATGGGCGCTTTTGTCACCCTGTTTAACTATATTGGCTACCGGCTGATGATGTCGCCATGGTCGCTAAGCCAGGCGGTGGTAGGCCTGCTGTCGGTAGCTTATCTCACCGGGACCTGGAGTTCACCGAAGGCAGGGGCCATGACCGTACGCTTTGGCCGCGGACCGGTGATGCTCGGCTTTACCGCTGTCATGCTCTGCGGCCTGCTGCTGACGCTCTTTTCTTCCCTGTGGCTTATTTTCATCGGTATGCTGCTGTTTTCCGCTGGCTTCTTCGCCGCGCATTCCGTCGCCAGCAGCTGGATTGGCCCACGCGCCCGCCGCGCCCGCGGTCAGGCGTCATCGCTGTATCTGTTCAGCTATTATTTGGGTTCAAGTCTTGCCGGGACGTTAGGCGGGGTATTCTGGCATCACTACGGCTGGAACGGCGTCGGTGGGTTTATCGCGCTGCTGCTCCTTGCCGCGCTGTTGACCGGCACCTGCTTACATCAACGACTGAAATAGTCGCGTGTGACGTGGCCTGCGGGCCACGGTTCACCACATGCCCATAATGGAAGACAAGCCCATCAACTCTCTGACGGCATCAACGGACAGCAGTGCAATAAACAGCCAGGTGAACGGATTCATAAACCACCCCCGAACCTCCAGACCTGTGTAATCGATCACAGTTTAGTACCGATATGTTACCGTTTTCTGTCACACCGATCACAGAGGTGAGCTTATTCTCCCGCCATGTGTCTTTCCCTTCCCCTGTGCGCAACGCTCGACCCGCCGGGCGTATCAGGATAGTGTAGAAGGATACCGATAACCTGTTCATTCACCTGTCACGGACCGAACGCCACTATGACTGAAAATACGCCTTATCAGCAGCTTACTCGTACCTTTCAGCGCCTGTCGCGCTTTTCGCATCTCTCCGCCATCGCTGGCTGGGATATGTTTGCGATGATGCCCCCAGGTGGCAGCGCCGCCCGGAGCGAAGCGCTGGCGGAGCTCGGCGTGCTGCAGCATCAGATCCTGACCGATAAAAAAGTGGGCCAATGGCTGCAGGAGGCCCGCCAGCAGGACCTCAACGACGTCGAGCAGGCCAATCTGCGGGAGATGCAGCGTCAGTACGATCAGGCCGCGCTGCTGCCGGAGAGCCTGGTGGAAGCAAAATCTCTTGCCGGCAGCCGCTGTGAGCATGCCTGGCGCAGTCAGCGTCCCGCTAACGACTGGGCTGGCTTTGCCGACAATCTTCGCGAGGTGGTCAAGCTGAGCCGTCAGGAAGCGCAGATCCGCGCCGATGCCAGAGGCGGCTCACGCTACGACGCGCTGCTCGATATTTTCGAACCAGATATGACCAGCACCCGGCTGGATAGCCTGTTTGCCGACCTCAAGTCCTGGCTGCCTTCCCTGCTGCGGCAAGCGGTCGCTAAGCAAGCGACGCAGACATTACTCGCCCCGCAGGGACCTTTCCCGATTGCCGCTCAGCGCGAGCTGGGCCTGCAGGCCATGCGCATCCTCGGCTTTGACTTCGACGGCGGGCGCCTCGACATCAGCGCTCACCCGTTCTGCGGCGGCGTCCCCCAGGATGTGCGCATCACCACCCGCTACAACGAAAACGACCTGCTCAGCGCCCTGTTCGGCGTGATCCACGAAACCGGCCACGCCCGCTATGAACAGAATCTGCCTCGCCCGTGGGTCGACCAGCCGGTAGGACTCGCTCGCTCCACCGCTATCCACGAGTCGCAGAGCCTGTTTTTTGAAATGCAGCTGGGACGTAGCGAGCCTTTCCTCAACCGCCTGTTACCGGCGGTGCGTGAGCGTTTTGGCGATCAACCAGCCTTTAGCAGCGACAACTTTGTCGCCTGGAATCAGCGGGTGAAACCGGGCTTTATTCGCGTCGATGCCGATGAGGTCAGCTACCCGGCGCATGTGATCCTGCGTTATGAAATTGAACGCGCGCTGATTGACGGCGAGATTGAAGTAGATGATATCCCGGCGCTGTGGGACGAGAAGATGCAGCACTGGCTGGGGCTGTCGACCACCGGCAACTACCGGGACGGCTGCATGCAGGATATTCACTGGACCGACGGCGGATTCGGCTATTTCCCTTCCTATACGCTGGGTGCGATGTATGCCGCCCAGCTGATGGCCGCCGCCCGGCGCGCGCTGCCGACGTTAGACCGCGATATTGCGGAGGGCGATTTCAGCGCCCTGTTCGACTGGCTGCGGCAGAATATCTGGCAGCATGGCAGCCGCTTCTCCACCTCGCAGCTGATCCAGCAGGCCACCGGCGAGGATCTCAACAGCCGCTACTTCCGCGAACACCTTACCGCTCGCTATCTGTGATCGTACGCGCCGGGCTACCCGGCGCGTCCTTCCACTCCCCACGGCCAGGCGTGTTGTACATTCGGTTACACGCCGATACCAAACACTCACGGAAAGCTCGAAAAGACAAGCATATAGTGATTTCACCGGCCCCGCAGTGGGGTTGAAATTAAGAAAACTTTTCGAGGATATCAGAATGAAAAAAGTATTAGCTCTGGTCGTTGCCGCTGCTATGGGTCTCTCTTCTGCCGCTTTCGCTGCTGACGCAGTAAGCACCACTCAGGCACCGGCTGCTACCCACAGCACTGCTGCCAAGACCACCCATCACAAAAAACACCACAAAGCCGCGGCAAAACCAGCTGCAGAGCAGAAAGCTCAGGCTGCCAAAAAACACAAAAAAGCAGAAGCTAAACCAGCCGCTGCCCAGAAAGCCCAGGCCGCTAAAAAACACAAAAAAGTAGAAGCTAAACCCGCTGCTCCGCAGAAAGCTCAGGCGGCTAAAAAGCACCACAAAGCTGCGGCTAAACCGGTAGCACAGAAAGCGCAGGCTGCAAAAAAACACCACAAAACCACTAAACACCAGGCCGCTAAACCTGCTGCACAGCCGGCAGCATAATTCCTCCCGGTGAACTAACCTTCTTAATAATCGGCGCTGTTTCAGCGCCGTTTTTTCTGGAGAGCACTATGCTGCGGCGCTATCGTTTCGAGCTCATCCTGATCCTGTTAATCATTTGCGCAGTGGTTGCTACCCGCTTTTTCCTCTATTAATCATTTCCGCCACGCTCTCATTTACTGCTTCTGCTGGCTTTGCAGAATAATAAATACCGTACGGCGATCGCTGACGACACCTTCCCGCGTCTCATTACCCTGAAATTCCTGCGGCACAAAAAATGCCCGGCGTCCGAAGACGCCAGACACTGTAGTCATAAACTAGCGCGCGCCGGCCACCTCGCGGTGACCAGACGCTTCACAGTACGCGCACCGCTTCCATCACCAGATAACCGGTCGCGCCCCAGATAGCAACTGAGACCAGGGAAACATAAACCAGTGCGCGAATACCTTTTTTAGACATATACCCTCCCAACGTCGGGGAAATAGAATTCAGGCTATCATCGCCGGTATTACCTCTCTATTTACTCAACGGCGGAGTGACGGTAACAACGTTTTCGGTGAGAAAATGTTTCGCATTGAAAATAATTACGAGAGGCGTAAAGAAGTGCGAATTCTGGTGAAGTTATGGCGGGCAAGCGCATTATTTTTCAGCGAATCGCTGGCAAACCAGGAATAATCTTAATGTCCGATTGGTGAATTGTTCACCGGGTTCAGTACGTTCTGATACACGAATTTTGTTGCGTCGGACGTCGCTTTCTGCGGAAATAGCAACAGCGTTCAGCTGGTATTAACCGCTTGAAATCAGACGGTTTTGCCAGCGGCAGCGTCAGCCCGTCTCGCCTGATGGCAACGGTTTGGCCTGCTTAGAATTATTGTTTACTTTCAAAAACTTAAATCTCCTGCTACTGTCAATAGACATCATAGCCTCCCCAGAGAGTGATATGCGTAGAGACGTTCTGTTATTGCTGTGTTCATTTTATCTGTTACCTCTGGGCGCACATGCCGATGATAGCGGACTGAGCGCCAAAGATATTAAGACGCTGTTTTTCGGCCATGATGACCGAAAAGCGGTGAGCCACCCCGAGGAAAGCCCGTGGGATGCGATCGGCCAACTGGAAACCGCCAGCGGCAATCTGTGCACAGCGACGCTTATCTCCCCTCACCTGGCGCTGACCGCTGGCCACTGTCTGTTGACGCCTCCGCGCGGCAAACCGGACAAAGCGGTTGCTCTGCGCTTTATTTCGCGCAAGGGCGGCTGGGTATATGAAATTCACGGCATTGAAGGGCGAGTGGATCCGGCCTTAGGTAAGCGCCTGAAGGCCGATGGCGATGGCTGGATCGTGCCCTCCGCCGCGGCGCCGTCAGATTTTGGCCTGATCGTACTGCGCTATGCTCCCTCGGGCATCACGCCGATCCCACTCTTCCCGGGTAGCAAGACCGATCTCACCGCTGCGCTGAAGGCAGCGGACCGTAAAGTGACCCAATCGGGATATCCGGAGGATCATCTGGATAATCTGTACAGCCATCAGGATTGCATCGTGACCGGCTGGGCGCAAAACAGCGTGCTGTCGCATCAGTGCGATACGCTGCCTGGTGACAGCGGGTCGCCGTTGCTGATGAAAACGGAGGACGGCTGGCAAGTGATCGCCGTGCAAAGCTCCGCTCCCGGTCCGCAGGATCGCTGGCGGGCTGACAACCGCGCCATTTCGGTTACCGGCTTTCGCGATAAGCTGGAAGCACTGGCCGGAGAGTAATCACCCCTGCGACTGACGCCGCTGCAGCAGATCGGCGATCGGCATCGGTTTACTGAAATAGTACCCCTGAAGCCGGTCGCAGCCGGCCCGCCGCAGCAGCGTCAGCTGCTGCAGATCCTCAACCCCCTCCGCCACGACCGTCATCCCCAGCGCGCGGGCAATGCGCACCGTCCCGCGCACCATCTCCGCCGCCTGTTCATCGCTGTCCACCCGCCCGGCGAGAGATTTGTCGATCTTCAGGCTATCAAAGCGAAAGCGGCGTAAATAGCCAATACTTGAGTAGCCAGTGCCAAAATCGTCCAGCGCCACGGCAATACCCTGGGCCTTCAGATTCTCCACCACCGCCTGCGAACGTTCCGGATTTTCCAGCACATAGCTCTCCGTCACCTCCACCTGCAGGCGCGACGGCGGAAAGCGGCAGGCCGCGACGGTCTTCATCACCCGGTTTTCAAAAGCCGGGTCGCGAAATTGCGCTGGCGAGATGTTCACCGACAAAAGGAGATCGTCAACCGGCTGCAGGTCGCTGCAGGCGCGTTGCAGAACGAACTGCCCGAGGGCATCAATCAGGCCGCTGCTCTCGGCGATGGCAATAAACGCATCCGGCGCCAGCGCCCCCTGCGGGCGTCGCGGCCAGCGCAGTAGCGCCTCCACGCCGGTCATCGCCAGGGTATCGGCATCGACCACCGGCTGATACCAGACCTCAAATTCATCCTGCTCCAGCCCCTGGCGGATGCCGTTCTCAATCATCAGTTGATGACGCCGCACAGCATCCAGCGCATCGTCATACCAGGCCGTCCGCCCCTTCCCGCTCTTCTTGGCGTGGTACATGGCGATGTCGGCCCGGCGAAACAGCTCGGTACTGGAACATTCCGCCGGGGCGCCGCTGGCGATGCCAATGCTGGCGCCGATATAAATTTTGCGTTTGCTGAGCGTCACTGGCGCTTTCAGCAGCTCCAGCGCTGCCCAGGCGAACGCCGCCGCCCGGTCAATCGCCTTTGCGCCGCTCACCGCCATGGCGAACTCATCCCCGCCCATCCGCGCCAGCATGGCCCCCGTCGGTACCCGCGTCTGTAGGGCGCTGGCGATATGGCGGATCAGGGCGTCGCCGACATCATGACCATAGTTATCATTGACGTCCTTAAAACCATCCAGATCGATAAACACCACGCACTGAATATCGTGTTTCCCCGTCTCGCATACCTGGCTTAACCGCAGCAGAAGCGCTCGCCGGTTAGGCAGTCGGCTCAGCCAGTCAATCATGGCTATCTCCCGCGCCTGACGCTCCCCGCGCGCCAGCTTATACATGCCCAAACTGCTAAAAAGGATAAACAGCAGGATCAGGCTGGCCGCCATCCCGGCGATCAGTCCCATGCTGCCTGACGAGGCCTGCGCCGCTTCAGCGCCAGGCAGGCGCGGCTGCCAGGCCAGGTATCCCAGCACCTCACCCGCCTGCGTTCGCAGCGGAATACGGTAGGCGCCGGGACCCTCGGCGAGATGCAGATGACGAATCTGAAAGGTGTCACCCAGGCGCTCCAGCAGTTGGGGGTTGATATGCCGGGTAATCACCAGATAGCGCCGCGTCGCATCAAATACCTGAAGCCGCTCTGTCGTTGGGCGTATCAGGCCGATGCCGACAAAGGCGATCCCGGCCTCCGTGCGCGTGATACCGGCAAAGGCGTTTTTTCCCTCACGCAATGCCTGTGCGTGAGAGCGGATCAGACTGGTCAGCCCAGCCCCAAGAAATGAGAGGTCAGTCCGGGGCAGCACCTGGCTCTGAAAGGCGCCCCATAGGATACGATAATGTTCATCGAGGACAAAGGTGCCATCGTACAGGTTATTGATTTTGAAGCCTGATCCCCAGGAATCGTACAGCCATTTCTGATCGAGTGACGGGGCGTAGGTCTGCGTTACCGCGTCATCCCAGATGGCATTGTCCAGCACCAGCGACAGCACCCGATTGACCGAGGTCTGTACCGCCCCTTCCACCGACAGCACCGAACGCTGCTGATCGATTTCATTAGATTTGCTGGCAATCAGGTGTTGTGAGAGATACAGCAGAGAAATGACCGACGCGGTGAGTCCAAGGCCGGCGAGGAATATCATTATTGACAACGTCCTGGCGGAAGGAATTTTCCGCCAGCCGAAAGCAGTGAACATGCGCAGTCCTCATCGTCACCAGGCACACTATCAGCGAGGGGCTGATCTTGAGTTAAGCATACTACAGAGGACCTGTTTTGCCGCCTGGCTTTGCAGGCGGCGAGACGTCAGGCGAGTTTAATTAACACCATGCCGGCCACCAACAGGATGAGCCCCGCCCAGCCTTTGTTATTCAGGCGCTGACCAAACAGCACCCAGCCGGCGGCGATGGTCGCCGCGATACCGAAGCCGCCCCACAGCGCATAGGCGACCGAGAGATCGATCCCTTTAACCGCCTGCGACAGGGCGCTGAACGCGCCCAGCACCGCCGCCAGGGACAGGATGCCGTAGACTTTGCGGCGGAAGCCATCGGAAAACTTCAAAAAGACGTTGGCAATGATTTCAAGCACGATGGCGACGGCCAGCCACGCGGCGTGGATCCACTCAAACTGCTGCATGGGCCACCTCCTGCTTTGACGACGCTTTTTTCTGGGTGCCGGACTTAATTAAGACGATCCCCACCACCAGGGTGGTCAGGCCGGCGATCTTCAGAGGCGACAGGCTTTCATCAAACAACAGCACGCTAAACACGGTAATCAGCAAAATGCCGATCCCTTCCCATAGCGCGTAGGCCACACCCAGGGCAATTTTTTTAACCGCAAAGGCAAGAAAAATATATGACAGAGCAATCATGGCCAGCATTAAAATAAAACCGGTATGACCACCGCTCACGCTCGCCCATTTCATCGACAAGGTGCCGGTAATTTCAGCAACAATAGCTAAAGCTAATAAAATCCAATAAAACATGATCCCTTCTCCTGCTTGAGAATATAATCCATTACCGTTTACGCGAGGCGTAAACAGGAAAATTTCTGACGTAGATTTCGCTGTGCGCTTGGCGCCAGCTCAGGCAGAGAGAAGGTGACTATAGCGCCGAATGCCAGTGCTGCTCGCCGGCAAAACGGGAAAAAGAGAGAGAGACTGCGGGGTGGTTTAAAATATACATCCTGAACTGATTGTCCATAAAATTACAATTATCCGCGGTGTTGCTTCTCGTCCGTTGCGGATGAAAATTGTCCTCAGTAGTTATACACAGATAAATTTGTAGCATAGTGCTACATTTAATTCAAAGAATTTGCAATTCTTTACGCCGCCGTTTTGCTTCAATGCGTTTTTTCTGCAAAAAAACGTCATTATGCTAATGTAACGCAACCTGTTAATAGGCAAGGAAGATTGAGGTCGGGACCTATGGCTAAACCCATTATTACACTTAACGGATTAAAGATGGTCATCATGCTGGGCATGCTGGTGATCATCCTTACCGGCATTCGCTTTGCGGCGGACATTATTGTCCCCTTTATTCTCGCCCTCTTTCTGGCGGTGATCATTAATCCGCTGGTACAACTGCTGGTCCGCTGCCGGGTCCCGCGCGTGCTGGCGATCTCGATGCTGATTGGCCTTATCGTCATGCTGGCCATTGTGCTGCTGGCCTCGCTGGGGACCTCGCTTAACGAGCTGGCGCGCACCTTACCGCAGTATCGCAACTATCTCTACGAGCCGATGCAAACCATCGCCCCCTGGCTGCAGCGCATGGGGTTCACCATCTCGGTGGTGGAGCTGAATAAATACATCGACCCTAACGCGGTGATGACGCTGGTCACCAGCCTGCTCACTCAGCTGTCGAACGCGATGTCCTCGATTTTTCTGCTGCTGCTGACGGTGGTATTTATGCTGCTGGAGGTCCCCCAGCTTCCCGCCAAGCTGCAACAGCTGATGTCCCGTCCGGTTGAAGGGATGGGCGCCATTCAGCGGGCCATCGACAGCGTGTCGCATTATCTGGTGCTGAAAACCGCGATTAGCCTGGTTACCGGCCTTGTGGTCTGGGGCATGCTGGTGCTGCTGGACGTGCGCTTCGCCTTCATGTGGGGACTGCTGGCCTTCGCGCTCAACTATATTCCCAATATTGGCTCCGTGCTGGCGGCCATCCCGCCGATCCTGCAGGTACTGGTGTTTGGCGGGCTGTACGAGGCGCTGGTGGTCCTGGCCGGCTACCTGATCGTCAACCTGGTGTTCGGCAACATTCTGGAGCCACGGGTGATGGGACGTGGCCTGGGGCTCTCCACGTTGGTGGTGTTTCTGTCCTTGATCTTCTGGGGCTGGCTATTGGGCCCGGTCGGCATGCTGCTGTCGGTGCCACTGACGATTATCGCCAAAATTGCCCTCGAGCAGACCAGCGGCGGTCAGAGTATTGCTTTCTTATTAAGTGATGTCAGTAAAGAATAACCCCTTCCCACGGCCGGCCGTGTACCGGCCGGCTTGCTCACCTGCGCTCTTCCCGTAGACCACTACGCCTTTCGTATTATTGATCCCTATCACAAACGGTAAGACCCAATCGTTACTCTAAAGCTAACAATCAGCCGCCGTGCTTAATTGATGCGCAGCGCCGCGCATCGCACACTAACTTCCACCAGGACAAACGAAACGATTTGTCGAATCAGGAGGTTAACAATGAATGCTGAACAAACGACGGGACGGCTCTGGAACCGTCGCCGGACGGAAAAACAGCGGCGGCTGGCCGAAGCGAAGATCGCCGGCAAAGTCATCCCCACTGACCAGCTGGTCAGCGTAATGGAAAATCTGCTCGCCCCGGGCGATCGGGTGGTGCTGGAAGGCAACAACCAGAAACAGGCTGATTTCCTCTCCCGCATGCTCGCCGAGGTCAATCCGCAAAAAATTCACGACCTGCATATGATTATGCCCAGCGTCGGGCGCAGCGAGCATCTGGACCTGTTTGAAAAAGGCATTGCCCGTAAACTGGATTTCTCTTTCTCCGGCACCCAGAGCCTGCGCATTTCGCAGCTGCTGGAAGATGGCCTGCTCGAAATCGGCGCCATCCACACCTATATCGAACTCTACTCCCGCCTGTACGTTGATCTGTCGCCAAACGTCGCGCTGATCGCGGGCTATAAAGCCGACCGCAAAGGCAACCTGTACACCGGGCCAAGTACTGAAGATACCCCGGCGCTGGTCGAAGCCGCCGCCTTCCACGATGGCATTGTGATAGCCCAGGTCAACGAACTGGTGGACGACGAATGCGATCTGCCGCGCGTGGATATTCCCGGCTCGTGGATTGATTACGTGGTGGTCGCCGACAAACCGTTCTTCATTGAACCGCTGTTCACCCGCGACCCGCGCCTGATTAAGCAAGAACACATTCTGATGGCGATGATGGCGATCAAAGGCATCTACGCGGAGCATCAGGTGCAGTCGCTTAACCACGGTATCGGCTTTAATACCGCTGCTATTGAACTGCTGCTGCCCACCTACGGCGAACAGCTCGGCCTGAAAGGCAAAATCTGTAAACACTGGACGCTGAATCCGCATCCGACCTTAATCCCGGCCATCGAGAGCGGCTGGGTGGAGAGCGTGCACTGTTTCGGCGGCGAACTGGGGATGGAAGAGTACATCCGCGCCCGCCCGGATATCTTCTTTACCGGCCCGGATGGCTCAATGCGCTCTAACCGCGCCTTCTGCCAGCTGGCAGGTCAGTACGCGGTAGATATGTTTATCGGTTCGACCCTGCAGGTTGATGGCCTGGCTAACTCCTCCACCGTCACCCGCGGCCGCCTATCCGGCTTCGGCGGCGCGCCGAACATGGGCCACGACCCGCACGGTCGCCGCCACGCCACCCCGGCCTGGCTCAATATGATCACTGAACCAGACCCGATGCAGCGTGGGAAAAAACTGGTGGTGCAGATGGTCGAAACCTTCCAGGCCGGCGTGAAACCGACCTTCGTTGAAACCCTCGACGCGGTTGAGGTGGCGAAAACCTCCGGCATGCCGCTGGCGCCGGTGATGATTTATGGTGATGACGTGACTCACGTGCTGACCGAAGAAGGTATCGCTTACCTGTACCGCGCGGAGAGCCTTGAAGAGCGCCGGGCGATGGTCGCCGCGGTGGCCGGGATCACCGATATTGGCCTCGGGGTGGACGCCAAACGCGTCGCCGCCCTGCGCCAGAGCGGCAAAGTGGTCTACCCGGAAGATATCGGCATTCGCCGTAGCGATGCCACCCGCTCGCTGCTGGCGGCCGGCAGCGTCGCCGACCTGGTGGAGTGGTCCGACGGACTGTACAACCCACCGGCAAAATTCCGGAGCTGGTAATGAAAAATCTCTCCCCCCTGCACGCAGAAAGCCGCATCAGTTGGCTGGCGCATACCGCCAGCGCGTGTCTGATTGACGAAGCCCGCCTGAGTCCGAAACCGGGTCTGGTCGATAGTCGCGGCAACGGCGCGCATCAGGACCTGACGCTGGCACTCATGGAACGCTCCGCCCGCAGCCTGCAGCCGACCTTTCACGCGCTGGCGCAGCAAAGCTGGCAGCGTCCGGCGGATATCGCCCTGCGCGAAACCGTCGGCCGCCTCGGTCGCGAAGGTGAAGCGCAGATGATGATGGCGACAGGTGGAGTTAACACCCACCGCGGCGCCATCTGGGCGCTGGGCCTGCTGGTCAGCGCGGTGGCGATGTTGGGTGGAGAGGGTCAATCACAGGCGATCGCCGCCGCCGCCGCCGCCCTCGCCCGCCTGCCTGACGGTTTCGCGCCGAAAAGCTTTAGTAAGGGTCTGCGCGCCAGCCGCCGCTGGCAGGTGCCGGGCGCACGCGAGGAAGCGCAGCGCGGATTTCCGCATGTTACCACCCTGGCGCTGCCGCAACTGCAGCAAAGCCGGGCGCGAGGCGCCAGCGAGCCGCAGGCGCGCCTTGATGCGCTGATGGCCATCATGACCTCGCTGAGCGATACCTGCGTGCTGTCGCGCGCCGGCATGAACGGCCTGCACGCTATGCAGCAAGGCGCTCGCGAGGTTCTGGCGGCGGGCGGTTGCGCCAGCGTCGCCGGTCGCGCCGCGCTGGCGCGCCTTGATGCGCAGATGCTGGCGCACAACGCCTCGCCGGGTGGCGCGGCCGATCTCCTTGCCGCCACCCTGTTTCTCGACCGGGTTGCCGGCTAACGCATTCAGAGGATGTTATGGAACAGATTACATTGTCATTTCCTGCCAACCGCGCCCTCAGCGGCAAAGCATTGGCAGGGGTCGTAGGTTCAGGCGATATGGAAGTGCTTTATACCGCCGCACAGAGCGCCACGCTCAACGTACAGATCACTACCTCCGTGGATAACAGCCAGGCGCGCTGGCAGGCGCTGTTCGACAGGCTGAACCTGATCAACGATCTGCCCGCCGGGCAGTTGATTATCCACGACTTCGGCGCCACGCCGGGCGTCGCCCGTATTCGTATTGAACAAGTCTTTGAGGAGGCCGCTCATGCGTAACGATCGCAGCTTTATCGAACTGCGCGCTCGCGAACGCGCCCACGCCCTGCTGGACGACGGCAGCTACCGCGAACTGCTGGATCCGTTTGAAGGCATTATGTCGCCGTGGCTCGGCGCACAGGGAATCGTCCCGCAGTCCGACGACGGTATGGTGGTCGCCAAAGGCACGATCAACGGCCAACCTGCGGTGGTGATTGCCATCGAAGGCACCTTCCAGGGCGGCAGTATGGGTGAAGTCTCCGGTGCCAAAATGGCCGCCGCACTGGAGCTGGCGGCGGAAGATAACCGCAACGGTATCCCGACCCAGGCGGTACTGTGCCTCGAAACCGGCGGCGTACGTCTGCAGGAGGCCAACCTCGGTCTGGCCGCCATCGCCGATATTCATGCCGCGATTGTCGACCTGCGCCGCTACACCCCGGTCGTCGGGATCATTACCGGTACCGTCGGCTGCTTCGGCGGCATGTCCATCGCCGCGGCGCTGTGCAGCTACCTTATCGTCACCCGTGAAGCCCGTCTCGGCCTCAACGGCCCGCAGGTTATCGAGCAGGAAGCCGGCATTGAAGAGTACGACTCCCGCAACCGGCCGTTTATCTGGAGCATGACCGGGGGTGAAATTCGCGCCGCCAGCGGCCTGGTCGACGCGCTGGTTAACGATGGCGTTAATGCCGTTAAAACCGCAATGAATGAGGCGATCGCCAAAGGCGTACCGGCCCAGCACCGTAGCGACAACTATGACGATTATCTGCGTCGCTTGAGCCAGTTCGATACCCGCCAGCAGGCGGATACCGCGCAGATTAAACAGCTTTTTGCCCGGGAGGATAAATAATGAGTCAGTTCCCAAACCGCGCCGCGCTGTGGCTGAATAAACTGGCGCCCGACGCGCCGCTGATGAGTGGTCTGTGCCCGTCGGTGCAGGTCGCAGATGGCCAGATTGATGGCGAAAGCGTCCGCTTTATCGCCGTGGTGCCAGACGCCAACAACCACTACCCGCGCGCCGCCGGCGGCGAAGTCGGCTTGCTGGAAGGCTGGACGCTGGCGAAAGTGGTCAATGAAACCATCGCCGCTGACGCCGACCAGCCTGTCAAACGGCCGATCGTCGCGGTAATTGATGTCCCGAGCCAGGCCTATGGCCGCCGCGAAGAAGCTTTCGGCATCCACCAGGCGCTGGCCGGGGCGGCAGGCGCCTATGCCAAAGCCCGTCTTGCCGGCCACCCGGTGATTGGCCTGATTGTCGGAAAAGCGATGTCCGGGGCGTTTCTGGCCCACGGCTACCAGGCCAACCGCCTGATCGCCTTTAACGATAGCGGCGTGCTGGTCCACGCGATGGGGAAAGAATCGGCGGCGCGCATTACGCTGCGTACCGTAGAGGCGCTGGAGAAACTGGCGGCGACGATCCCGCCGATGGCCTACGACGTCAGCAACTATGCGACGCTCGGCCTGCTCTCCGCCCTGCTCGATATCAGCCATCCGGATGCGCCAGACGAAGGCGATCTGTCGCTGGTCAGCCGTACCCTGCGCGACGCCATCGCTGACGCGCGCAAAGATACCTCGCTGAAGTGCCGCCTGGGCGCGGAAAACCGCCGTAGCTCACAACTGGTTCGCGATCGCATGCGCGCCAGCTGGTAAGACGTTCGTACGTAAGTAGTAGAAGAAAACCTGCCGGAAGCTGTCCCCCGGAGCGCGGAATACACGCTCCGGGAAGGGACGGCTTTTAGAAAAAATAACAATCGCGCCAGTACTCTATTTTATTTACAGGTGATTTATGACTTATGTGATTATTCATGCTCTTGCCCCGATTTTCGTCATTATGCTGCTGGGCTTCTGGGCCGGTAAGGCCGGGATGGTAGATAATAAAAATGTCTCCCTGCTCAATATCTTTGTAATGGATTTTGCCTTACCCGCCACGCTGTTTAGCGCCACGGTACAAACGCCGTGGGCCGGTATCGTCGCCCAGTCGCCGCTGGTGCTGGTGCTGACCGGCGCGATGTGGATCACCTATGCCGCGATCTACTTCCTCGCCACCAGCGTGTTCAAACGCACGCCGCAGGATGCCGCGGTGCTGACCCTCACCGTCGCCCTGCCAAACTATGCCGCGTTGGGTCTGCCGATCCTCGGCAGCGTGCTGGGTGAAGGCGCGTCAACCTCGCTGTCGGTGGCGGTCTCTATCGCCTGCGGCTCGGTACTGATGACCCCGTTCTGCCTGCTGATTCTGGAACGTGAAAAAGCCCGCGCCGCAGGTGAAAACAGCGGTTCTACGCTGGCGATGTTGCCGGTGCTGATGTGGCGTTCGGTGAAAAAACCGATCGTCTGGGGCCCACTGCTTGGGGTGGTGCTTTCCGCGATCGGCATAAAAATGCCGGAAATGCTGCTGGCCTCCATTAAACCGCTGGGCCTGGCCGCCACCGCCGCCGCGCTGTTCCTCACCGGGGTGATCCTGTCGGCACGTAAACTGCAGCTCAATGCGCTGATCGCCACTTCCACCATCGTGAAACTGCTGGTGCAGCCGTTTATTGCCTGGGGTCTGGTGATGCTGCTGGGTCTGCACGGCTCTATCGCCATTACCGCGATCCTGATGATTGCCCTGGCCGCCGGCTTCTTCGGCGTGGTCTTCGGCAACCGCTTCGGCGTCCAGTCTCCTGATGCTGAAGCCGTGCTGCTGTTAAGCTCGGTTCTGTGTATCCTGTCGCTACCGCTGTTTATCTCTTTGACTTCAGGACTGTAAACCATGTCATCAACGCCGCGTCCCCACGATTTACTCTGGTTAAACCACGCCAGCGCCCTGGAGGCTATTGCCGAGCCGTGGGTGGCTCAGCAGTGGCGAGCCGCGCTGCCGGTGGTGGTGAGACGCGACGTTGATAACCAGGCCCGCATCCCGGTGGGGGTGCGGGGCATGAAGCGCGAGCAGCGCGCCGCCGGTTGGGTCCAGGCGCACAATATCGTGCGCTGCGTGACGCCGGAAATGCTGGTGGAGCGCGAGCGTCTGCTGGGCTCCCCTTTTGTTTCACAGCCGCCGGTTCAGGCGGCTATCGCCCTTACCTTATACCCCTGGTCCTGGGGCTGGGGCGTCACCGGCAGTACCGGCTATGCGCTGGCCACTGAGATCCCGGTACTCCATGCGGCAAGCGATCTGGATCTGCTGATCCGCGCGCCGCAGCCGCTGGATCGCGAGGCGCTGCGCGAGTGGCAAGCCCGTGTGGCCCAACTGCCGTGCCGCGCCGATACCCAGGTAGAAACGCCCTACGGCGCCTTCGCCCTTAATGAGTGGCTGCGCGATGGCCGTGCGCTGCTGAAAACATCCCATGGCGCACGCTTAACCGCGACGCCGTGGCACAGGGAGGAATGATGAAGATTTTATTTACTTTTCCCGGTCAGGGCGGCCAGCGCCCCGGCATGCTGGCGGCCATCCCCGATCGCGAGGCTATCTTCACCCAGGCGCGCGCCGTGCTGGGGGATGAAGTCGCTACTCTCGATAGCGCCGACGCGCTAAAACACACCCGTGCGGTACAACTCTGTCTGCTGATCGCCGGGGTCGCCTGGGCGCGCGAGCTACAGCGCCAGGGCGTGGATCCGCAGATGGTCAGCGGCCTCTCTATCGGCGCGTTTCCGGCCGCGGTGATTGCCGGCGCGCTCGATTTCGCCAGCGCGTTGCGGCTGGTGGCGCTGCGCGGCGATTTAATGGAGCAGGCTTATCCCGAAGGTTACGGGCTGACAGCGATTATGGGGCTGACCCGCCCGCGGGTTGAGGCGCTGATGCAGGGCCACGAGGTTTATCTCGCCAACCTCAACGCCGAAACGCAGATCGTGATCGCCGGGCGCGATGAGGCGATGGCCGAGGTGGCGCAGCTGGCGCTGCGGGCTGGCGCCAGTAAAGCCCAGCGGCTGGCGGTCAGCGTACCCTCGCACTGCGCACTGCTGGATAAACCCGCCGCAGCGCTGGCAAAAGCCTTTGCCGACGTCACCTTAACGCGCCCTCAGCGCGCCTATTTAAGCGGCTCGACGGCGCGCGTGCTATGGGATCCGCAGCGGATCGCTGACGATCTGGCGATGAACATGGCGCGCACCGTGCACTGGCAGGAGGCGATGATCGCCGCCGATGAACGCGACGCCAGGCTGGCAATCGAGATGCCGCCCGGCGGGGTGCTCACCTGCCTGACCCGCCAGGCGGGCTGGCGCGGCGAGACCATTTCGCTGGAGCGCAGCGGCGTAGACGTCGCCCGCCATCTGGCGCAGCGGCTTAGCGATTAATACTGCGGGCGTACATCCGCCCTTCCGCCGCCAGCGCCAGCAGGTCGGCATCGCGCTCGCGATGGTGCGAATAGACGATAGAGATCAGCTGGCGCATCTGATAGGGTTCCGCCAGCTTTAACAGCTGCACATCGTTTTCATAGACTTTCTTCATGCGTCCCGGCAGCAGCGCGAAGCCGACGCCCGCCTGCACCAGACTTATCATCGAAAAGATATCATTCACCCGGGTCACAATTTCCGGCTCAAAACCGGCCACCTGAAAGGCCTCCTGAAACCCGGCATAAGTCGCAAACCCTTCCGCCAGCGAGACAAATTTACGATCGGCGTAATCGCGTAGATCGGCGAGCTGAGTGGTATCGAGCTGTTCCGTCGCCGGCGCGGCGAGGAAGATATCATCTTCAAATAGCGGCACCACGTCGAAAGCCGAATGATTGTACTCGCCTTCATTGGTGGCGATTAAGATAGCATCCAGCGCATCGTCCTCCAGCATATCCAGCAGCATCTGGTTAGAGCCCATGGTCAGATCCAGCTCCAGCTCCGGGCGACGCAGCTTCATCCCCATAATGATGCGCGGAACGGTTTCCAGCGTCAGCGAATAGAGGGTACCGATGCGCAACCGCCCCTGACCGACGCCAGCGACTTTGCGCGTCGCCTCAAGACCACGGCTCATCAGACTCATCACATCCTGGCAGTATTCAAGCAGCGTCCACGCCGCCTGCAGCGGCAGCAGGTTGCGCCCTTTGTGGACAAACAGCGGGCAGCCGACCCCCTCTTCGAGCGTATGCAGCGCGCGGTGCACGCTAACGCTGCTGAGCTTCATGGCTTCGGCGGTTCTGGCGATATTGCCCTTCGCCATAAACATCATAAAGACCGATAGCTTGCGGAAGGTGATCTCCTGGTTGATATCGTCTTTCATAGCCCTTCCACACTCCTGGTTATCGTTTTTCTTCAGTAATTCAAGGCAGTATAACAATAACCCTCACGTCCGTTTTGACCGCAACCGCTAATTATCGTCAATATTCTCCGCGTTGCCGGTTCGCTTACTCGCCAGCCGGGAAATCAACTTGTCTCTATGAACTCAATTCATTAATCGACGCGCCGATGGAGCCACGCCAAAAGCAGGCTGGCGAGCGTAAAAGCGGCCATGATCCACGCCATCGTCCACGGCGTACCGTCGTGGAGCCATGCCAGCAACAGCGAAGAGATAATGCCGCTGCCATACTGCAGCGAGCCGATCAGCGCCGAAGCGGAACCGGCATATTCACCGGCCTCATCAAGCGCCGCGGCGGTTGAGGTGGCGGCAATCACCCCATTCATTGAGAAGAACAGGAAAATACTCACCACAATCAGCGCCACGCCGCCGATATGCAGACGCACGCCGGCTGCCAGCACGACGACGGCAATCGCCGATACCGCCAGCGCCGCCTTCAACAGCGAACCTAACGCATGGCGCTGCACCAGACGACGATTGACCACGCTCATCAGCATAACCCCAACGATATTGACCGCGAACAGCCAGCCGTAGTGCTGCGGCGCAACGCCGTAATAGCGAATATAGACATCCGGCGAACCGGTGATAAAAGCGTAAGCCGCGACGTAAAAGAAAGTCAGACTGAGGGTATAACGCATAAACGTCCGGTTTTTTACCAACGCGGCGTAATTGCGAAACGCGCTAAGCGGCGATCCTTTCTGCCGACGCTCTGGCGGCAGAGTTTCCGGCAGCCAGCACAAGGCGATAAACATCAGAGCGCCAATCACCACCAGCAGCCAGAAAATAGTGTGCCAGCTGGTGAATTTAATCATCTGCCCGCCGATCAGCGGCCCGGCAATCGGCGCAATCGCCATCACGATAGTCAGCGTCGAGAGCATCTGCGCGGCGCGGGTACGAGCAAACAGATCGCGAACCATCGCCCGCGCCAGCATCGGCCCAGTGCAGGCGCCAAGCGCCTGAAACACGCGCCAGAAAACAATCTGATCGATGGTGGTCGACAGCGCGCAGCCGGCGGAGCCGATAATAAATAGCACCATGCCGATGAACAGCGGCGTGCGACGCCCCAGCCGGTCGCTTATTGGCCCCCACACCAGTTGCGCCAGTGCAAAGCCAATCAGAAATCCGGTGATCGTCAGTTCGGCATCACCGTGCAGTTGCGCGGCCATCATCGGCATGGCCGGCAGATAGATATCGGTGGAGAGCGAAGTAAAGGCCATCAGGCCGCTTAAAATCAAAATAAAAAGCGCCCCGCTGGTGGCGCGCTGATGCGATGAAGTCATTATGGTATCCGTTAAGGAGAGGAAAGCGGTGAAGTGACTGGCTATTTTAGCCGTTTCGGGGTAACGGATAATCCCCGGAAATCATAACAGGGTTATGAGCATCATTCATAAATAGCGGCAGGGAAATGTGGATGTAAAAAAGGGAAGACCGTGGTCTTCCCTTTTGTTCACTGCACGAATGTGCTTTTAAAGCGCCATATCGTGCTGCGGCGAGGCGTCGCGCTGCGGTTCAGCCGGTTTGGCGGTCGCGGTTGGCGCAGCCGCTGGCATCTGGATCACCGGCGGTTTCGTCAGCTGCAGGGTCGCAGCGGTGTCATCCCAAACCTGCTGGGTCAGCGCCACGTTACCGTTCAGCTTCTGGCCGTAGCTCGGCACGATAGCGTGAATACGGCTCTGCCACTCCGGCGAGTTAAACTGCTGCGGGAACATCTGCTTGAGTACGTTCAGGGTGATCGGCGCGGCGGTGGAAGCCCCCGGCGACGCGCCGAGCAGCGCAGAAATCGTTTTCTGCTGATCGACCACCACTTCGGTACCGAGCTTCAGAACGCCGCCCTTCTCCGCGTCTTTCTTGATGATCTGCACGCGCTGACCGGCCTGGATCAGTTTCCAGTCTTCTTTACGCGCGTCCGGGTAGTACTCTTTCAGCGCAGCAAAACGGTCATCATCACTGAGCATCACCTGGCTGACGAGATATTTCACCAGATCGAAGTTGTCGAGACCGACGTGGGTCATCGGCAGCACGTTATCGGTGGTGGTGGTGCTGAGCAGGTCAAAGAACGAACCATTTTTCAGGAACTTGGTCGAGAAGGTGGCGAATGGCCCGAACAGCACCACGCGCTTCCCGTCGAGATAACGAGCGTCAAGATGCGGCACCGACATCGGCGGCGCGCCGACCGAAGCCTGACCGTAGACTTTCTCCAGATGCTGCGCGGTGACCGCCGGGTTCTCGGTCATCAGGAACGAGCCGCCCACCGGGAAACCGGCATAGTTATCCGCTTCCGGAATGCCGGTTTTCTGCAGCAGCTTCAGCGCGCCGCCGCCGGCGCCGATAAAGACGTATTTGGCGTCAATAGTCTGCGCGTCCCCGCTCTGCACGTTCTTAATCGTCACGTGCCAGGAGTTGTCGGCATTGCGTTTGAAATCGGTCACCTCGGAGGAGGTTTGCAGGGTGAAGTGGTTATTTTTCTTCAGGCTGCCGATCAGCTGGCGGGTAATTTCGCCGTAGTTGACATCGGTACCCACCGGCGTCCAGGTGGCGGCCACTTTCTGCTGCGGATCGCGACCTTCCATCACCAGCGGCGCCCACTGTTTAATTTGCGCGTGATCGGTGGAGAATTTCATCCCCTGGAATAAGGTAGTCTGCTGCAGCGCGTTATAACGTTTTTGCAGGTAATCCACATTATCGCCCCACACGAAACTCATATGCGGTGTGGAGTTAATAAAGGAGTGCGGGTCGTGCAAAATACCGCGTTTCACCTGTGCCGACCAGAACTGACGGGAAATCATAAACTGTTCGTTAATATCCAGCGCTTTGCTGACGTCAATCGACCCGTCCGCTCGTTCCGGGGTATAGTTCAGCTCCATATTCGCTGAGTGGCCGGTACCGGCGTTATTCCAGCCGTTGGAAGATTCCAGGGCCACGCCGTCCAGTTTCTCCACCATGGTCAGGTTCCAGTCCGGCTGCAGCGCCTGCAGCCAGGTGCCGAGCGAGGCGCTCATGATCCCGCCGCCAATCAGCAGGAAGTCGGTCTTTTTAGAGGTATCCGCTTCAGCATGCGTCGCCGCGCTGACGAACATCGCTAATGCGGTAAAGGAAATAATCGTTTTTTTCATTGCAGGCATAATAGAATTATCACGTAGCACACGGTAATAAGAGGCAGCATATTAACGCACTTTTACTTTATTTTAAAATATCATTTACACTCTGGCATTTTTAATCAAATACTTATTTAACTTAAAAAAGCAAAGCGAGACATCAAAATGATACCTGGTGAAAAATAAGATCGAAAATTCAGCCTGATTGCTGAGAAAAATAAAAAAGAGAGATTTTTTTAGTTAATAAAGCCCAGGCGCGTACGACAATCGCGCGCGCCTGGCTGAAGGGTTAATGGGCGGGAGTAGTCGTGCTGCTGCGGTGTGCTTCGCGCAGGGCGAGACGCAGGTGATTGTGATGTTGCGTCAGCAGCTCGCGCGCGTGCCAGGCATCCAGCCCGCTGAGCAGCATCAGGATCGCGGTGCGGCAGTGCTGATGGCAGCTGGCCAGTGCCGCTTTTGCTTCACTGCGCGTGCAGTCGGTGGCCGCCATGACAATCGCTATCTGCCGCTCCGCCCAGTGCGAATTGTCAGCCTGCACGTCCACCCGCAGATTGCTGTACACCCGACCGTCACGGATGGCGAGCGCGGTCGTCAGCATGTTGACGATCTGCCGCTGGGCCAGTTGAGCCTTCGGATTGGCTAAGCCTGCCACCGCTTCCGGCCCGGTCTGTGGGGCAATAATGATATCCGCCAGCTGCGCCGCCTCGCTGGCCGCCTGCTGAGTGACGACAGCGATAGGGGCCCCCAGCGACCAGGCGTGGCGCATCGCGCCCCATACCCATGGCGTCTTGCCGCTGACGGTCAACGCCAGCAGCATATCGTGGTTGGAAAAGTCCAGCGACTGCAGTTCAAAGGCGCCCAGGTCATAATTATTTGCTGCGGTTTCCCGCTCGGCCATCGCCGCCGTCTGCCCACCGGCAATCAGTCCCACCAGCGCGTGTTCGCCTTCCGGCGAATAGTCGCTGACCGCCTCGATGGCCGTCCGGCCTGACGCTCCAGCGCCGATAATGACCAGGCGCCCTCCCCGGCCCATCGTCGCGGTGGCGACATCAATCAGCCGGGCGATGTCCGGCAGGCAGGCGCCAACCGCCTCCGATATCTGCTTATCATCCTGATGCAGCATCGCCAGCATGTCGGCCGTGGCGAGACGATCGATGTGAGTGGTATCCGGGTGACGGCGGGCCTGCATTGCAGCGGTTAGCGAACTGTTCATAACAACCTCCATTTACAACAGAAAAAGCGCATCTCGGCGAAATCAGCGGCCTGATGCATATCCTTATATTCATCAGGCCTATTTAACCTCTGCCGCCACTATAAGTGGAATGTTCTGTGCTTTACCGCCGTCGGGGTCACAGTTTACCCTCCCGACCGCCCTGTCAGGGGGCGATTGCCGGTTATCTGAGCAATCCTGTCTGAGGTCTCATCTTCGCCGCCCGCTGGCATGGCCAGCCAGAAGGATTGCTGGCAGAGCATGTGAAACGGTTTACGTATCGGCTAAACCGCCTCGATTGGCTTTGATTACACGGCTTTATGAAAACCGTCCTATCGGCGATAATATGCCTTCACTGAATCTATCCGGGATCGTCATGAAGGCATCAGAGCAGCAGCCTCGCGTTCGCCAACGCGCCTTACCGTTAAAGCTGAGCACCGCAGTGTCCTTGATGATCGGCAGCGTCATCGGCGCCGTGCTCCTGCTGGTCTATGCCCTGTGGTATATGCAGATAAGCAATGCCACCCGCGACGGTCTGAAAGAGACCGCGCTGGCGGTGGCGCGCACCATGGCCGATATGCCGCAGGTGAAGCGCGGACTGGAGGCGCCCCCGCAGCAGCAGATCATTCAGCCGCTGGCGCAGGCCATCACCCGGCGCAACGACCTACTGTACGCTATCGTCACCGATATGCACGGTATTCGCTATTCGCATCCGGATACCTCTATCATCGGAAAGCGGTTTATCGGCCGGGATATCCTGCCCACGCTGCAGGGAAAAGAGAACGTTGCCATTAACCACGGCGTGCTGGCCCCGGCGCTGCGGGTATTCACCCCGGTGTTCAACGACCAGCACCAGCAAATTGGCGTGGTGGTGGTCGGCATTTCGCTGAGTAAAGTGGACGAACAGATCGCCAACAGCCGCTGGGACGTACTCCTGACAATCCTGTTCAGCGCGCTGGTCTGCGCGCTGGGCACCTGGAGCCTGGTACGCGGTCTGAAGCGCATCCTGCTGGGGCTGGAGCCGCAGGAGATTTCCACCCAGTTTCAACAGCGTCAGGCCATGCTTCACGCCCTGAAGGAGGGCGTCGTTGCCGTCGATGCCCACGGCGAAGTCAATTTGATCAACCCGGCGGCGCAGGAGATCCTCTTTTCCGGCCCGGACAAAACCCTCGCCCACACGCCGCTACTGGCCGACCTGCAGACCGTCTTGCAGAGCGGCGAGCCGATGTACGACCGCGAACTGGGATGCAATGGCCTGTTGCTGATCGGCAATACGGTGCCCATTCGCAACCAGGAATCGGTGGTCGGCGCCATCTGTACCTTCCGCGATAAGACCGAGGTGAGCCAGCTGCTGCAGCGGCTGGATGGCATGATGAGCTATGTGGATGCCCTGCGCACCACCTCTCATGAATTTATGAATAAACTGCACGTGATCCTCGGCCTGCTGAATATGAAAAGCTATGGCAAACTCGAGGAATACGTGCTGCAGACCGCCCACCGCTATCAGGCGGACATCGGCGACATTCAGCACCGTATTAAATCCCCGGTGGTGGCGGGCTTCCTGATAAGTAAAATTCAGCGCGCCACCGAGTGCGGCTTTACGCTGACGCTGGCGGAAGAGAGCCTGGTGCCGGATTGCCCGAACGAGAAGCAGGTCACGGTACTGGTGACGGTGCTGGGCAATCTTATCGAGAACGCGCTGGACGCCATGAGCGGCCAGGCGGAGGGTGAGATCGGCCTGCTGCTGCACTACCAGGACGGCTGGCTAAGCGGTGAAGTGAGCGATGACGGACCGGGGATCCCGGAAAATAATATCGACGCTATCTTTAACAAAGGCTTCTCCACCAAAGGCGAGAATCGCGGCGTCGGGCTGTTTCTCGCCAACCAGCAGCTGCGCGAACTGGGCGGCACCCTCGCCGTCGAGTCGGAACCCGGCGTATTTACCCAATTTTTTGTTCATCTCCCCTGGGATAGTAAAAGGAAACGTGCGTGATAAATGTGTTGATTGTTGACGATGATGCGATGGTGGCCGAACTGAATCGCCTGTACGTGGCAAGAGTTCCCGGCTTTCGTTGCAGCGGGAGCGCTTCGACGCTCAGTCAGGCCCAGGAGATGATTAACGATAAGCAGCGGGAGATCGATCTGGTGCTGCTGGATGTCTACATGCAACAGGACAGCGGGCTGGATCTACTGCCGACCATCCGCGAGTCGGGGCGCGCTATCGATGTCATCATGATCACCTCGGCGGCAGACGCCGCCACGGTGCAGACCGCGATGCATTACGGGGTGGTTGATTACCTGATCAAACCTTTCCAGTTTCCGCGCTTTGAAGAGGCGCTCACCACCTGGCGGGAGAAGCGTAAACTGATGACCGGCCAGCCGTATTACGAACAGGCCGACGTCGACCGTCTGCTGCACGGCGGCGCGCCGGAGGCCAGCGACGCGCGCAAGCTGCCCAAGGGGCTAACCGCGCAAACGCTGCGTACGCTCTGCCAGTGGATTGACGCCCATCCGGACGTTGAATTCTCTACCGATGAGCTGGCGGCGGCCGTAAATATCTCCCGCGTCTCGTGCCGCAAATATCTGATTTGGCTGGCGCAGATCAATATCCTCTACACCACTATCCACTACGGCGCTACCGGGCGACCGGTCTATCGCTACCGCCTGGTCGCCGAACAGTACAGTTTGCTTAAGCAGTACAGTCAATAACCTGATAGCCGCTGTCCAGCGGCGCAAAACGCAGCCGCTGCCGCGATGAGAGAATGATGTCGCGATTTTTGGTGACGAAAATCGCGTCGATATCCTCACGCTGACGCAGTGCTGCGCAGCCCTTCTCTACGCCGAGGCCGAACAGCAGCGTAGTCCAGATATCGCCGTCTAAAGAATCCGTGGAAATCACTGTCACGCTGTCGAGTTCGTTATCCAGCGGATAACCGCTGCGCGGGTCGAGAATATGGTGCCAGCGTTTGCCGTCCTGCTCAAAATAACGTTCATAGGTTCCGGAAGTGACCACCGACTGTCCGTTGATCGTCAGGGAGCCGATCAGCGCCTGCGCGTCGGCAAACGGTTTTTTCAGGCCAATGGTCCATTCACCGAGGGTATGCACATTGCCGCCGAGATTGATCAGCGCCTTCTCCACCTGCTGCTGACGGAGATAATCGCGCACGCGGTCAGCGATATAGCCTTTGGCGATCGCCCCGAGATCCAACTCCATCCCCGGCTGCTGGAGAAACACGCTGCAGGTTGCCTCATCAAGGATCACCTCCTGTGGGCGGGTCAGCGCCAGTCGGGCTCTGATATCAGCCGCGTCAGGCACGCTGTGCCCCTGAAAGCCAATTCGCCACAGCTTCACCAGCGGGCCGATGGCAAGATTAAAGGCGCTGTCGCGCACCATGCTGGCGGCTTTGGCGCACTGAATCAGCTGAAAGACCGGGCGACTGACCGTGACCGGATGGCGTCCGGCGGCATGGTTGATATCCATCACCTGCGACTCGGCACGGTTAACGGTAAGCAGATCTTCGTAGCGTTTAATTAACTGAAATACGCGGGAGGCCAGCGCCTCATCGTGGGAATAAAGTTTGAGCAGAATGGGGGAACCCATCAGGACGGCGGAGTAGCTATAGACGCGGTTATCGGACATCGGGCTCTCCTTCAGAAGGGATAAGCCGGGCGGCAAAAGCACCAGCCCGGCATCAGCAATTACCTGTTATCCTCTGGCACGTTTCGCCGCCTGGTGGCCCGCGAGGGTACCGAAGATGATGATATCCGCGACCGCGTTACCGCCGATGCGGTTGCCGCCGTGGATCCCGCCCACCACTTCACCGGCGGCGTAGGCGCCGCGGATCGGCTGCTGGTCAACGTTCAGCACTTCGCCATCGGTGTTAATGGTCACGCCGCCCATGGTGTGGTGCACCCCGGGGGCGATGCGAATGGCATGGAACGGGCCTTCGTTAATCGGCGCGCGCAGCGCGGTGGTCCGGCCAAACTGTTCATCATGCTGTTTTTCCACTGCCCCGTTGTAACACTCGAGGGTGGCGAGGAAGGCATGGTAATCCATCCCCAGTTTCTCCGCCAGTTCACGCGGCGAGCTGGCGCTGGTGACGAAGCCTTTGGCGATGTACTCATCGGCAGCTTTGTTTTTCGCCCGCACATGCTCGTCAAAGACAATGTACGCATAGTGTTCCGGCAGGGCGATAATCGCCGCCGAGACTTTATCGCGGGTCTCCATTTCGTTAAAGAAGCGGTTCCCCTGCTGGTTAACAAGAATAGCGCCGCCGCCGCGAATCGATTCGGAAATCAGGTACGAAGTCTGCTGTTCGACGGTGGGGTGAATCTGAATTTCGCCCATATCCACGGTGCCAGCGCCGATGCGTTCCAGCAGCGCGATACCGCTCCCGGTCGCCCCTTTGTGGTTGGTGGTCACGAAGCCTTCGAGGTCCGGACGATACTTCACCACCATCGCGCTGTTGGCGCTGAAGCCGCCGGTGGCCACTACGATGCTTTTGGTCTGCACTTCGATGACTTCTTTTTCGTCGTTGACCAGACGTACACCGCTCACCTCATCCCCGCTCATCAGGATCTCTTCCACCGAGGTATCCAGCAGGACGTCGATGCCGCGTTTGGTGATGTTGCGCACCAGGCCGCTAATCAGATAGCCGCCGACCGCTGATCCGTCGCGCGGACGGTGGGTACGGTCAATGCTCATCCCGCCGGTGGTGGTGATGTCGTTGAGCATAATGCCGCGGTCCGCCAGCCACTCAATGGCTTGCGGCGCATTCTCCACGAAGCGATGCAGCAGCTGCGGGTTGTTTTTGTTGTGGCCGCCCTTCAGGGTTTCCTGATAGAACAACTCTTTACTGTCCTGAATACCTTTGACCCGCTGGAAGCGAGTTTCCGCGGCGTTCATCCCGGCGGAAGCCTTGATGGTGTTGCCGCCAATGGTCGGCATTTTTTCGACGATCAGGACGCTGGCGCCTTCGTCGTGAGCCTGAATGGCTGCCGCCAGGCCGGCGCCGCCGCTGCCGACCACCACCACGTCATAACTTTTCGGCGCGGCGTCATTGCCGCCCTCTTCCGCTGCCAGCGCTTTGCTGGATTTCAGCATCGCTTTAGCGACCGCTTTTTTCACCGCTTCGCTCTGGCTGGTAGCACCGGAAATGGCGTCCACGTGCGGGGTGTTGGCGGTCAGAATACGTTCGCGGATCTCTTCGAAGCTGGTGGTGAACTCGACGGTCTGCACCGGGCTCGCCGCCAGTTCAATATCGGCAATATGATCATTTTCGAGGCTAACGTTGATCACCAGTTCATTGGCGTCATCCTGAACGGTTTCAACAAACATCCCCGGCTTAAATTTAGCGTCGCCCATGCTCATGTCGCGGATCATCGCTTCCACCAGCGAGAAGCGCCACAGCGGTTCCGGAATATGCAGCGCCTCGCGCTGGGTGCTGTCGATAAACAGCTCCAGCTCTTCACCGGCGGCGATACGAGCCGCCCAGTCCGGATAGGCGATGCAGGCGCGGCCCACGGCGATCAGGTCATAACCGTGATCGAGGCCCAGCTCGGCATCAGCAACGTTCACCACCCCGCCGACGCCCATCACCGGCACCTGGGCGAGGGTTTCAGAGCGCATCGCGCAGTATTTCTCGATCAGCGGTGTTGGATCGCTGGTATCGACGATAGAGGGACGCAGGGTCGCGCCCACCGAGAAGTGCAGATAATCGACACCGCGGGCAGCCAGCTTTTCCAGCAGATACATGGTGTCGTCGAAGCGGATCCCCGGGACCTCCATCTCTTCCGGCGAGAAGCGATAGCCGATGATAAAGGCATCGTCAGCGTACTGGCGGGCCATTTTGTGGGTGATGTCGAGGACCGCCAGCGGGAAACGGGCGCGATTGTCGCGGCTACCGCCCCACTCGTCGTCGCGCTGGTTGGAGTTCGGTGAATAGAACTGCTGGATAAGGTAGGTGTTGGCGCCGTGAATTTCGACGCCGTCGAAGCCGGCGAGAATGGCGCGACGGACGCCGTCGCCAAACTTGGCGATCATCCCTTCCACTTCTTCTCCGCTCAGCGCCCGCGGCATCGCGGCGCCCTCACGCGGCGCGGCAATAGCGCTTGGCGCCACCGGCTGGCGCCCCCCGATCAGCTGCGGGTCGACCATGCGTCCGCCGTGATAGATCTGCAGAATCGCTTTTGAACCTTGCGCTTTGATCGCCTCGGCGATTTTCGCCAGGCCGGCAATTTTTTCATCATTATCGATGCCGATCGCGCCCGGGAAGGCCAGGCCGTAGTCATCAATAAAGCAGCACTCGACAATAATGGTGCCGATGCTGCCGGCGCGAGCGCGATAGTACTCCACCAGCTCGCTGGTGACAGTCCCATCGAAATAACCGGTGCAGGTGGTCATCGGCGCCATGAGCAAACGGTTTTTCAGCTCCGTACCATTTGGTAAAGTAAATGGCTGCAGAATTCGTTCGTTACTGGTCATAAGTTACGCTCCAGATTTTAAAATATTAAAAACTCAGAATGGGGTGACGGAATCATTAATGGTTTTGGTTTTTTAATTCCTGTTGTCATGCCAATAATATAGCGTGTTTTTTAGCTACTAAATCAATTACGTTAGTTATAAAACTATTTAACCCCAACAATAACATCGCTACCTCTATTGTATTATTAAAATAATAAATAGCATTTACATAATACAAATGCACGATAACATTTTAGATACTTATGTTAACATTAAAAACGATCGCAAATTTCAATAAAAACATTTATTTTCATGCGGTTACGAAAATAATGGATAAATTCAGCATTAAATGTTCATTTTTATTTTAACATTTATCGATATTTTAGCCAAATTAACACCTCATCATATAGGGTTATGCTGATAATAAAAAAATAGTGAAATCACCTGCTTTTCTTGATCTCGATCAATTGCAACGGCCATTGAAAGCGCAATATATAAATAACCAACAAATTTAATTTAACGCCCAGACAAACGCGTTAAATAAACGCCCTGACGATACTCAGAAACGAAAAATAAAAACTAAAGTAACTTTTGTAATTAAAGAAATCACTGAGCATGTCGCTGGCGTAAACGCTATTTTCAACAACTTGCAGATACTCATTATGAAAGAGAAAAAGACAACCATACCGCCTGCCGGTGCAGTCAATCCAACGACTGCGACTAAAAAACGTCTCCTGATGATGGCGCTGCCGATTATCGTTGCCGTACTGTTATTGTTCGTTCCGGTCCCGGACGGCCTGCCGCCGTACGCCTGGCACTACTTCGCCATCTTCGTCGGGGTGATCGTCGGGTTAATTTTTGAACCGCTGCCTGGCGCCGTTATCGGCATCACCGGCGTGGTGGTGATCGCCCTCTGTAGCCAGTGGCTGTTGTTCAGCCCGGAACAGATGGCCGCCCCGAGCTTCAAGCTGGCCGGCGCCTCCTTTAAATGGGCGGTGAGCGGCTTCGGCAACTCCACGGTCTGGCTTATCTTCGGCGCCTTTATGTTCGCCGCCGGCTACGATAAAACCCAGTTTGGCCGCCGCCTGGCGCTGATCCTGGTGAAATATCTTGGCCGTCGCAGCCTGACGCTGGGCTACGCCATCACCTTCGCTGACCTGTTGCTGGCGCCGTTTACGCCGTCTAACACCGCGCGCAGCGGCGGTACCATCTACCCGATTATTGCCAACCTGCCGCCGCTGTACGGTTCAAAACCAAACGACCCGAGCGCGCGTAAAATCGGTTCCTATCTGATGTGGGTGGCGATCACCGCCGCCTGTATCACCAGCTCGATGTTCCTGTCAGCGCTGGCACCGAACCTGCTGGCCCTGGCGCTGGTAAAAAGCATCGTCGGTATCAACATCTCGTGGGGGACCTGGTTCATCGCCTTCCTGCCGCTCGGTGTCCTGCTGATCCTGACCATGCCGCTGCTGGCTTACTGGTTCTATCCGCCGGAAGTGAAAATCAATAACGAAGTGCCGCTGTGGGCCGCGCGTGAGCTGGAAAAACTGGGCAAACTGTCGCGCAATGAAATTCTGCTGCTGGTGTTCGTCTGCTTCGCGCTGATGATGTGGATCTTCGCCGCCGACTGGATTGAACCGGCGCTGGCCGCCCTGCTGGTTATCGTCCTGATGCTGTGGACCGGCGTGCTCTCCTGGAGCGACATCACCAACAACAAAGCGGCGTGGAACACCTTTGTCTGGTTTGCCACCCTGGTGGCGCTGGCCGACGGCCTCTCCTCCACCGGTTTCATCGCCTGGCTGGGTAAAGAGGGCGGCGCGCTGATGGGCGGTATCTCCCCAGGCGTGGCGACTATCGTCCTGCTGCTGGCGTTCTACCTGCTGCACTACCTGTTTGCCAGCACCACCGCGCACACCACTGCCCTGCTGCCGGCCATGCTGACTATTGCGGCCACCATTCCGGGTATGAATATGGAAGTGTTCGTCCTGCTGATGGTCACCTCGCTGGGCGTGATGGGGATTATCACCCCGTACGGTACTGGCCCAAGCCCAATCTACTACGGCAGCGGCTACCTGCCGACCAAAGACTACTGGCGCCTCGGCACCATCTTTGGCGCCATCTTCCTGGCCGCCCTGCTGCTGATTGGCTATCCGTGGATGTCCATGATGTTCTGATTCATAACCGCCGGGACCACCCCGGCGGTTTTTATCTTTATGGAGTAAGTGACTATGTCGACTAAACCGTTTGTTTATCAGGATCCGTTCCCGCTGGCGCACGACGATACCGAATACTATCTGCTCAGCAAAGAGCACGTCTCTGTCGCCGAATTTGACGGCCAGCCGGTTCTGAAAGTAGAGCCGCAGGCGCTGACCCTGCTCGCCCAGCAGGCCTTCCATGACGCCTCCTTTATGCTTCGCCCGGCGCATCAGCAGCAGGTCGCCTCGATTCTGCTCGACCCGGAAGCCAGCGAAAACGACAAATACGTGGCGCTGCAGTTCCTGCGCAACTCCGAAATCGCCGCCAAAGGTATTCTGCCGACCTGTCAGGATACCGGCACCGCCATCATCATGGGTAAAAAAGGCCAGCGCGTCTGGACCGGCGGTGGCGATGAAGCCGCCCTGGCGCAGGGCGTTTACAACACCTATACCGAAGATAACCTGCGTTACTCACAGAACGCGCCGCTGGATATGTATAAAGAGGTCAACACCGGCACCAACCTGCCGGCGCAGATCGATCTCTACAGCGTCGACGGTGACGAATATAAATTCCTGTGCATGGCGAAAGGCGGCGGTTCCGCCAATAAAACCTATCTCTATCAGGAAACCAAAGCGCTGATCACTCCGGCGAAGCTGAAAAACTATCTGGTCGAGAAGATGCGTACCCTCGGGACCGCCGCCTGCCCGCCATACCATATCGCGTTTGTGATCGGCGGTACCTCTGCAGAAGCGACGCTGAAGACCGTGAAGCTGGCCTCCACCCGCTACTACGACGGCCTGCCGACCGAAGGCAACGAGCACGGTCAGGCGTTTCGCGACGTCCAGCTGGAGCAGGAGCTGCTGCAGGAAGCGCAGAACCTCGGCCTCGGCGCGCAGTTTGGCGGGAAATACTTCGCTCACGATATCCGGGTGATCCGTCTGCCGCGCCACGGCGCCTCCTGCCCGATCGGCATGGGCGTCTCCTGCTCCGCCGACCGCAACATCAAAGCGAAAATCAACCGCGACGGCATCTGGATCGAGAAGCTGGAGAGCAATCCGGGGAAATATATCCCTGAACATCTGCGTCAGCAGGGTGAAGGCAATGTCGTCAGCATCAACCTGAATCAGCCGATGAGCGAAATCCTGGCGCAACTGTCGGCGCACCCGGTCTCCACCCGCCTGAGCCTCAACGGCACCATTATCGTGGCCCGCGACATCGCCCACGCCAAGCTGAAGGAGCTTATCGATAACGGCGAGGCGCTGCCGCAGTACGTCAAAGATCACCCGATCTACTACGCGGGCCCGGCGAAGACGCCGACCGGTTATGCCTCCGGCTCCCTCGGTCCGACCACCGCAGGCCGCATGGATTCCTACGTCGATCTGCTGCAGTCGCACGGCGCGAGCATGGTGATGCTGGCGAAAGGCAACCGCAGCCAGCAGGTGACCGATGCCTGCCATAAACACGGCGGCTTCTACCTCGGCAGCATCGGCGGCCCGGCAGCAGTGCTCGCCCAGCAGAGCATTAAGAGCCTCGAGTGCGTGGCCTATCCGGAACTGGGGATGGAAGCTATCTGGAAAATCGAAGTGGAAGATTTCCCGGCGTTTATTCTGGTTGATGATAAAGGTAACGACTTCTTCCAGCAGATCCAGAATAAGCAGTGTGCCGGCTGTCAACAGCACGGCTAACGCTCACTTCTGACGCTGATATCAGGCCGTCGCCGTTTGGGCGACGGCTTTTTTTATGCCCACGCCGCGCCAGCTTGAATTCATTTCGCGCCAGGCTATGCTCAACTACAAGCCGTCCGTTGTTTGCTGAAAAATAACAATAATTCTCTTTCTCAGGTGCCTCTATGAACAGGATGAGCGTGGTGATCCTCTGGGCGCTGGCGCTGCTGGTGCTAAAGCCGGCGCTGGCTGCCGAACCGAGACAGCAGCCGACCGCCCGCGAGCAGGCACGCACAGTCACGATTTTCCATCAACCTGTCGTCATGTTGCAGGCTACTTTCGGCCAGACCACGCCCGAAGAGCGCGTCCTGCGTACCCGCAGCGCCTTACGCGCCTTTACTGAAGACGATATTCGCCAACCGCTGCGGGTCGTTGCGGTCAACCGCTATGGTCAGCCGGGCCGGCTGTTTCTGATGAACGGCAAACCGGTGCTGCTGCTGAGCCAGGCGGATCTCGATGAGGGCGATGATTTAACCCTCGACCAGGCGGCCCAGCGGGTGCTGGCGCGAATGGAGGCCCAGCGCACCAGCCTGCAGGAACAGTTCAACGACCGTTATCTGCTGCTTTCAGCCGGCAAAGCGCTGGCCGGAGGGCTGCTGCTGGCGCTGTTTTACTACGGCGCCTTCCGCGCCTGGCGGCGGGTGCGGCGCTTTTTCCTGCTGCGGATCCTTGAAAAACGCAGCGCCATCCCGCAGCACTGGCGGCGCTATCTCGGCAATATTGAAGTTCGACTCTATGCTGTGCTGGTCATTCTCGTCGGCATGCTGGCCAGTTATCTCTGGCTGAGCTGGGCCTTCAGCCTGTTTCCCTGGACACGGGTGTGGAGTGAATCGCTGGGTGACTGGTCGCTGGACGTGATCCGCGATCTCTCCCTGTCGATTGTCGCCTCCCTGCCGGGGCTGATGATCGTGGTGCATATTTTCCTGATCACCTGGCTCATCATTCGCCTGGTGAAAGTGGCTCTCGACCAGGTCGCCGCCGGCCGCATTCAGGTGCCGGGCATCCATCCGGAAACCGTCAGCGCCACCCGCCGGTTGATCTCGGTGGTCATCTGGCTGTTTGCCCTGTCCGCCGCCTACCCGTTCCTCCCCGGCGCCAACTCCCTCGCCTTCAAAGGCATTAGCGTGTTCTTCGGCCTGATGCTGACTCTCGGGTCGACCGGGGTGATGACCCATGCGATGAGCGGCCTGGTGCTGATCTACTCCCGGGCGCTGCGCAAAGGCGACTGGATCCGCCTCGCCGACAATGAGGGACAGGTCAGCGAGATTGGCGTGCTGGCGACCAAGATCCTCACCCGTGAGAATTACATTGTCACCGTCCCGAACGCCGTGGTGGTGAGCGGGAAAATTATTAATCTCAGCGCCGAGAGCACCGACGGCGGGTTCAATCTCACCACCAGCGTCACCATCGGCTACGATACGCCGTGGCGTCAGGTGCATGCGCTGCTGGAGCTGGCGGCAAGACGCACCCCTGGGGTGGATCAACAAATCGCCCCGATAGTTCGCAAGCTGGGGTTGCTTGACTGGTACACCGCGTATGAGCTGCAGGTGCGCTTGCTCCCCACAACTAAGCTGCCGGATGGCCGCAACGCGTTGCATAGCAGTATTATTGATGTGTTTAACGAATTCGGCGTGCAGATTATGTCGCCGAACTTTGTGATGCAGCCCAAGGCGGCGGTGGTGGTGCCGCAGGAGGCCTGGTACGCCGCCCCAGCCGTCGCGCCGCAGGAGCCTGAGAAATAAGGGCTAATATAGCGGCATTTCCGCCGGGTGGCGGCTTCACCGCTGAGCAAGAACAGCCAGCGCAGAGCCGCGTTTGTGCCGGGCGGTGGCTAACGCCTTGCCCGGCCTGGGGTTCGTGCGACCTGTCACTCATTTACCCACTTGCGCGACTGAAACTGCCGGTGCTGGCGGCCTCAAAATCGCTGAGACGTTCCCGGAAGGCCGGGGCAGCCCGCATGGATGCGGGCTGAGGGCCGTGTCTTGCAGGGACGCTGCCTCGGCCCGACCCGCAGCCTGCAGGGATAAGTCGAAGGGACCGCGCAGCGGCGATTTTGCTGGCCGGAGCCCGGGGGTACAGGGGGCGGCGGCGACTGGCCGCCCCCTGTGCGCTCCCTGCGCCATAAGAGACATAACGCAGAAGATCAACCGGGAGCGCAATCTGCCCGGAATTAACATAGAAGTTGTCGCCCTGCCAAACATAGTGCGAACAGGGACATTTCCGGTTGTGCCGTGATTTCGCCGGGTGGCGGCTACGCCTTACCCGGCCTGGGGTTCGTGCGACCTGTCACTCATTTACCCACTTGCGCGACTGAAACTGCCGGTGCTGGCGGCCTCAAAATCGCTGAGACGTTCCCGGAAGGCCGGGGCAGCCCGCATGGATGCGGGCTGAGGGCCGTGTTTTGCACGGACGCTGCCTCGGC